>NZ_JACMYP010000001.1 GCF_020889705.1 Bradyrhizobium altum
CGGCACAGGCGGCCGCGCGCAGTGCCGCACAGGCCTCGGGCACGTCGCGGACGCTGCCCCAGCTGGTAGTGCCCGATGGTCTGGCACCGGGTGGGCTCCAGGTCGCGCCGGGCGCTGGCCCGGGATCGAGCCTATGGTCGGGCGCCAATCTTCCGACCCAGGCGAGCGTCAACGGACGCACCAGCGTCGGCATCACCCAGACCGCGCCGCAGGCAATCCTCAACTGGCAGAGCTTCAGTGTTGGCGCCCGGACCGACGTCGTCTTCAAGCAGCAGGGCAACAGCAACTGGGTCGCGCTCAATCGCGTGATCGGCAATGTCGGGCCGAGCCAGATACTCGGCAACATCAAGGCTGACGGCAAGGTGCTTCTGATTAACCAGAGCGGCATCATTTTCGGCGGCGCAAGCCAGATCAATGTCGGCTCGATGGTGGCGTCGACGCTCAATATCACCGATCAGCAATTCAAGACCGCCCTGCTCAATCGCTCGCCGTTCGACAATGCAGGCAACCTGCAGGCCCCGATCTTCGCCAGCAGCGGCGGCCCGACCGGCAATATCATCGTCGAGGCTGGTGCTGTGATCGTCACGGCGGCGCCCGCATCGGTCACCACGGGAGGCGGGAACGTATTCCTGTTCGGCGCCAATGTGCAGAACAGCGGCAGCATCGTCACGCCAGGCGGCCAAGCCGCGCTCGCCGCCGGCACGTCGGTTTATGTCACGACAAGCGGCAGCACGAGCCAGCAGGACCTGATGTTGAATGTGCTCAATGGCGGCACGGTCAGCAACACCGGCCTCATCGCGGCGCCGACCGGAAACGTCACGCTGGTCGGCTTGAATTTGCAGCAATCCGGCGTGCTGGTGGCGACCACCTCGGTCAACCAGGCCGGTTCGATCCTGTTGTCCGCGCAGCAGGGACTGCAGGGGATGTTCGGCTATGACAGCACCTCGCACTACGCGGTGTCGACGCAGACCGGTGCGGTGCAGCTCGCGCGTGGCAGCCTCACCGCGGTACTTCCCGAGGAGGACGGTCTGACCGCGATGGACACCCAGCCGCAGGCCCAGTCGCGGATTACGGTCGAGGGCGGCTTCGTCAACATGCAGCCGGGAGCTGCGATCATCGCGCCGTCCGGACGCGTTGCGCTTGAAGCATCGAGCTACGGAGACCAGCTCTATCTGCAGGACAATCCCACCGCCAAGATCAACACGAACTACAATCGCGACGGGGCGCGGGTTCTTGTCGACGCAGGTTCTCTGATCGACGTTTCGGGGTTGCAGGGCGTGCCGGTCGCGGCGTCGAGCGATGTGGTGCAGGTGAACGTGCGCGCCAACGAGCTGCGCGACTCGCCATTGCAGCGCGGTGGCATCTTGTCCAGCAAGAACGTGTGGGTGAACGTACACGATCTCGACCCTGTGGCATCGGATCGGGTCTACACCGCAGGCGGACTGCTCGAGGTGTCGGGATGGCTCGGGCAGGTCGCGCGTCCGATCGACCAGCGCCTGACCACGGGCGGTTCGGTGATCGCCTACTCCACGGGCGATGCCATCCTGCGACCTGGTGCGCTGATCGATATTGCCGGCGGCTCGCTCGCGCATCAGGCCGGCTATGTGCCGGTCACCTGGCTGGTCGGTTCGGACGGCAGGATCTACCGCGCAAACCAGGCCCCTGCGGATTTGACCTACACCTCGATCGGGGTCGGCTTCACGGTCAATCACGCTCACTGGGGCGTCACCGAATTCTACGCCAATCCACTGATCCCCAGTCAGGTCTACCAGCCCGCCTATCTCGAAGGACGCGCCGCCGGCGCTCTGACCGTGATGGCGAGCGCAGCAGAGGTCGATGCCTCGGTTGTTGCGGCGACAATCAATGGGCCCTATCAGCGGTCCGCCAACTCGCTTCCGGCCGGCGCCGCGCTCACCATCGCGGCGTCCGATGCGAGCATCATCGCGCCGTCAGTTGCGCCGCCGGATCTCGCGAGTGCGACGTCGCCGCTGCCACCGTCCTGGCAACAGACCGTCTATCTGTCGGCCGATTTGCTCAACCAGGCGAACTATGGCAGCATCACCATCAATGCGCGCGGCGGTGTGACCGATCCGGTCAGCGGCACAGTATCTCCTGCCATCAGCCTCGTGGGCGGCGCCAAGCTTCAGGTTGCCCCCGGCGGCTCGATCACCTTGAACTCGAACGTCGCCTTTGCCGGCGGGGGAATTTCGATCGACGGCCAACTGGTGGCGCGTGCCGGCTCGGTAACCGTCAATGCGGCGCTGCAGGGAACGACTGTCTTCACCGGCGACATCGAACTGCATCCGGGCAGTGTGATCGATACGCGCGGCCTGTGGGTCAACGATCGCACCGGTGGCAACGATACCCCGCCTGCGCTCTACAACGGCGGCAACGTCAAGCTGATCGCCTACGGCAGCGTTCGGATCGATGACGGAGCGGTGATCGACGCGTCGAGCGGCGGCTGGATGCAGAGCACGGGCCGGATCAAGACCAGCAACGGCCTGCCGGTCGGAACGGGTGGCAACATCACGCTGATCGCCGACGGTTTCGGTGCGACGCTGCACAATTCGACGACGGTCGCCCAGACCTACCCGGGCCGGGTCTATCTCGACGGTGTGCTGCGGTCCTACGGCTTCACCCGTGGCGGAATGCTCGGCATCGCCACGCCCGCGATCCAGATCGGCGGAGATGCCATCCTTCCGCTCCGCACGATCGGCAGCATCAACGCCGACGGGACCAGCAACCTCACGCCGGTCGATCCCGCCAGCGTGATGCGGCTGTCGCCCGGCTTCTTTGCCAGCGGCGGCTTCAGCCAGTACGCCCTCTACAGCTACCAGAACCTGACGGTCGCGGGCGGCACCGATCTCGAGCTGCATGGGGTCAATCTGGTTCCGAATCCGCAGGCGATTTCGGCACCGACCGGGAGCGATGTCGCTGATGTCGCGACGGTGCAGATGCTGCCCGCGTATCTGCGGCCGGCGCCGGTTAACCTCGTCCTCAGCGCGATCGACGCCTTCAACGGCAATCTCGATGTTCAGCGGGGCGCCGTGATCAATGCCGATCCTCTGGCGACGATATCTCTGCACGCACGCCATCAATTGACGGTCGACGGCACGATCAGCGCGCCCGCGGGAACCATCAATCTCGATTTGACCGGCACGACCGGAACCTGGGTCGCGGTCGGATCGCCGGTTGGCGTGCCACCCAACAATGGGCCGTCCTATGCTGCCACGCAGACGCTCTGGATCGGAGCGGACGCCAGGTTGCTGGCGCCCGGCCTCGTCACATCGACGCTGGACGCATCCGGGCACCCGCTCAACACCGTGCTCGGCGGCGGTCAGGTCAACATCAATCAGGACGCGCAGCCCTCGCTCTACTACCCCTGTTCGGCCACCCAGCCTTATGGAGAGCAACCGCTCGGCGTCGTCGTGGCGCAAGCCGGAGCGATCATTGATGTGTCGGGGACATCGGGAACGATACTCCAGGTCGCGGGTCGATCCGGTCTGATCCAGACACAAGTTGCGACTCCGGGCGGCAGCATCGCGATCCGGGCATCGCTCGGTCTGCTGTTCGACGCCACCATGAAGGCGCAGGCCGGTGGGGCCGGCGCTGCGGGCGGCAGCCTGACGATCGATCAGGTGATCGGGAGCAATGTCGCTGATAACACCGGGGTCTCGCAGTTCGTGCAGCCGGTCTTCCAGACGATCGTGAGCCAAGCGGCGCCGCTGATGGCGACCGGTCTGTCGCAGGGGCAGGCGGTCCCAGGCAGCTTGCTCGGAGATATCTTCATCGGCGCCGACCAGATCTCCAGCGGCGGCTTCGCGTCGGTGTCTCTCGGCGCAGTCGATGCCCTGGTGTTCAACGGCAACGTCAATCTTGCCGCGGCGCGCAGCCTGACCATCAACGCCAGCAACATCAGCGCGACGCCGGGCGCGACCGTCCGGCTCAGCGCGCCCTATGTCGACATCGGCGGCGGTCAGCGCAACGTCAACGAATATACCAGCAGCAGCTACGTCCCTCTCGGCAGCTACAGCGCAGCGCCCATGGCCGGTACGGCGCGTCTCGCGGTCGATGCCGACCTGATCGACATCGAGGGCACGCTGCGCAGCGGTGCGAGTTACAGCTACGTCACCAGCTTCATCGATTTCAGCACTCCGGTTCGGCAGGCGGTGTCGCTGCCTGGCTTCGCCAGCATGTCGTTCAGCAGCCTGGGCGACATCCGCCTGGTGCCGGTCTCGAGGACGGCACCCTCTTACGCCGTCAAGCCGACCACGCTGGCAACGGCCGGTGACGTGACGTTCACGGGGACGGAAATCTACCCGATCAGCAGCGGACCGGTCAGCAATGCATACGCAAGCATTACGAGCAGTCTGTTCCTGATCCAGGCGACCGGGCCCAACAGCGTGGTCAGCTTTGCCAGCAACGGCCAGGCGCCCTACATGCCGTTGTCAGCGGGCGGAGCCGTGCAGATCATCGCTCCGACCATCAATCAGGGTGGCGTCCTGCTGGCGCCCCTCGGGCAGATCACCTTCGGAGACCCGAACAATCCCGCCGGCACGCGCGCGATCAACCTGCTCCCGGGAAGCATCACGTCGGTGTCGGCGGGCGGCACGTTGATCCCGTATGGCGCGCCGCTCGGCAACACCGACTGGATCTACGGCTACGACAATAGCGGCACGCCGAACACGATCAGCGCGCCATCGGCCAAGACGATCTCGTTCTACGGCCGGGCGTTGACGGTTTCGGGTGCGTCCGGTGGGGCCGCCACTGCGCGCATCGACGAGTCCGGCGGTGGCGATCTCTATGGCGCGCAGTTCGTCGGCGGCGCTGGCGGGTCGGTCGATACGCTCGACGGCACCCAGACATTCGCGGTCCTGCCGAGCCTCGGCAACCGCTATGCGCCGCGCGACCCGCAAATGCAGCTCAGCGATCCGACGCAGACGACATCCGCGCCAGTTGGCCTGCAGGTCGGTCAGCAAGTCTATCTGAGCGGAATTCCGGGGCTGCCGGCTGGCACCTATACCTTGCTGCCGGGGCACTACGCGTTGTTGCCCGGCGCTTACAAGGTCACCGTGGCGGAGAATCAGGCCTCCGCCACGGGGCTCCGGAACTTTGCACTGCGTGACGGCTCCTACCGTGCGATCGGCTATGGCGAGGTTGCCAATACGGGCATCCGCGATTCGCTGTCCTCGGCCTACATCGTCACGCCGGGAGCGATCGTCCGCCAGCAGTCGCAATATGCCGAAACCACGGCCAATCAGTTCTATGCGGCAAAGGCAGCTGCAAGCGGCATCGCGGCGCCCTATCTGCCGCTCGACGCGGGGCAACTTGTCATCAGTGCGACCAACAGCCTGTCGTTGCCGGTCACCGGCGGGTTCGGCGACTTCACGGCTCCGGCGGGCGGCCGGGGCGGGCAGGCCGATATCGTGGCTTCGAATCTCGAAATCCTTGCGCCGGGGGGCACCGCAGCGCCGGGCATGACCGGGCTGCAGGCCGGTGCGCTCGACAGCATCGGCGCGCAGAGCATTCTGATCGGCGGCACGCGCAACCTGAACGGTAACGTGCTGACCATCACGCCAGCGGCGCAGCAGCTCCAGATCGACAGTGGGGCGGTGCTGACCGCACCCGAAATCATGCTGACGGCGAGCAAGGCGATCACCATCGGCGCCGGTGCGCAGATCGACACGACCTCGTTCGGCGCGATCTCCACCCTGTTCCCGAACGATCCGAACACCGGCAAGACCCTCGGATCGATCGCGCTCGCGCGTGTCGGCGGAGGGGGGGCTGGCGCATTCGTGCTGGCGTCCAACGCACCGGTGCTGCCGGTCACGTTGCCGACGGGGAGCGGCGGCGCGAGCAAGCTGAGCATCGGCGCAGGCGCGCAAATCTTCGGCGGCAGCGTGCTGGCGCAGAGCGCCTCGAACACGATCAGCATGGATCCCTCCGCCCGCCTCGCGGCGCCGACCGTGATGGTCAGCGTGCCCGTGATCAATTTCGGCACGGGAGGTGCTCCGGGCTTCAATCTGAGTGCCAGCCTGCTCGCGCAGTTGTCCGAAGGTGATCCGCTGCGTCATCTGCCGGCGACCGGCAACCTGATGCTGTCGGCGTCCACCGCGATCAACGTCTATGGCTCGGTCGATCTCGGTGATCTGGATCCGGCGACCGGTCGGGCGCTGCTCGCCGGGCTGACGTTGAGCGCGCCTGTGGTCAATGGATTTGGTGCCGCCGCCGACAGCGTCAGGCTCCGCGCCGACACGATCACGCTGAACGGCGGCGCAACGGGCGCAGCTGCGACGGGAAGCGGGCAGGGCGCGTTCGAGATCGACGCGACGCAGCTGACATTGGGTGGCGGCGGCAATCTTGCCTTCGGTGGCTTCAACACCGTGACGCTGGCGGCGTCCGAACAGGTGATCGGCGGCGTCGCCTACGCGGGCCCGATCGCTGCGGGCACGATGCAAAAAATCGGCACGGTGTCCTACGCCCCCGGCGAGGTGATGCCGGGCACCTTCAGCGTCAGCGGTGGTCTGACGATCGCGACGCCCCTGGTGACGGCGCAGGCCGGCGCGCTGACGCAGCTCGTCGCCAATGCCGGCACGGTCAGCTTCGCCGCGCGGCCCGGTGGCGCCGTCCAGTCGGCCGTCAATTCCAACGGCGCGACGCTCTCGGTCTCGGCGCAGAGCATCGTCCAGGGCACCACCATCGACCTGCCATCCGGCGCGATCACCTTCACCGCGCGGAACGGCATCACACTGCAGGCCGGGTCGGTCACCAATGTCGCCGGCGCGGTGATGCCGTTCTTCGATGTGGTGCGGATTGCGCCGGCCGGCGGCGTCACGCTGCAGACCGTGAACGGCGATGTCGCTGTTGCTTCCGGAGCGGTGGTCGATCTGCGCGGCGGCCGGCTCGGCTCGGTGACGCTCCCGATGCTCAACGTCGTGGACTCCGACCAGGGCAGCAACGCGGGGACGCTCACCATCGTCGCGCCGAACGGGGCCGCCCGTCTCGACGGGCAGCTGCTGGCGAGCGCCGATCCGCGCTACGCCGGCGGCAAGGCGGTCCTCACGCTCAAGTCGGGTGACGCTGGTGCACTGCTCGGCAGCATCGCGGGGTTCTCGGGCGAGCAGGCGCTGACGCTGGCGACCGGCGACATCAATGTCGGAAACATCACCGCGCGCAACGTCGAGTTGACCGCGAGCAGCGGCAGCATCACCGTTGCCGGCCTGATCGATGCGAGCGGCGGCAGCGATGCGACCATCCGCCTGATCGCCGGCAACAATTTGGAGCTCGGAGCGCATGCGGCGCTCAATGCCGGCACCACCGCGGCCAGGGGCGGTACGGTCTTTCTCGGCCTGGCCGGCAACAGCTTGGGCATGTTGACGTTCGATGTCGACGCCGGTTCCGGCAGCACGCCGACGATCAACGTCGCCGGCGCCGACCCGAACATCGCGCTCAATGGCGGACAGGTCTGGCTGCGCGTGCCGCGGACAATCAACGGCGACGGCACCACCGGCGTGCGCGTCGGCAACAACGGGGTCCATGTCATCGGCGCGCGCGAGATCGTTGTCGAGGCAGTCAAGACCTATGACGTCACCGGCACGCCCTATGTCGACGCCAACCTGGCGGCGGCCGATGCCGACGCACAGGCCTTCGTCGCCGCGGCCACGATCAGGACGGGCATCGGCACGCTGACGGGTACCTCCGTCACCGCCTTCCACCTGATGCCTGGCATCGAGCTGCGCAGTAGCGGTGACCTCCAGCTGTTGCAAAATCCGTCCGGCACCAATTCCGGAATCGATCTGCACACCTACCGCTACAATGGTGAGCCGATGGTGCTGACGTTGCGTGCGGCCGGAAACCTGCTGATCAATGGTAGCATCAGCGACGGCTTTGCCGCGCCGGTCAGTTCGCCGGACGGCAGCATCTTCGCCATCGCGACGCCGCTGCCGGCGGGCTCCGGATCAGCGACGCTGCGGCTGGTAGGCGGCGCGGATTTCGCCGGTGCCGATCCGCTGGCGGTCGTGCCGGCCGTGCTGCGTCCCGCGGCCACGGCGGCCAATCCCGAGCCAGGCTCGATCGTGTTCGCGGCGCCGTACCTGATTGACTCCAACGTCAATGACAGCGGCACCGTCGTACAGGTTCCGAGCGTGGTCCGCACCGGCGCGCGCGACCTCGAGCTCGCTGCGGCGGGAAATATCGACATCCAGACCGCGTTCGGCATTTATACCGCGGGGGAGCCCGTAACGCCGAATTTCACGCCGGGGCAGCGCGCTCCGATCCTGTCTGCGTACACGTACGACTACAGCAGCTATCTCGGCTATACGTACGACGCCAACTCCAATCTGCTGTCTTACGACACGCTGTATCCCCTCGCATTCAACGCCAGCTATTCGAGCGGCGGCGGCAATCTCACGGTCAAGGCGCATGGCAGCCTGATCGGCGCGGATACAAGCAATAATGGCGTGAAGAGCTACGCGGCCTCTGCGCCCGACACCTATTGGCTATGGACCGAACCGGCGGCTGCCAGTCCGACCTGGTTCATCAATTTCGGCACCTATTATCAACCGTATCTCGATTTCGCGACCGACTCATTTCCATCGGTGGCCGCGTTCAAGGGGCTCGGCGCGTTGGGAGGAGGCAACGTCCGCGTCGCAGTCGATGGTAATCTGAAGGCTGTCGACATCAGCGTGCCGACGACCGGCGGATTGACCGGCACCGATGCGTTGTCGGTGTACGGCGGCGGCAATCTCTCGCTGACCGTCGGGGGCGGTATCAACTACGCCAATCTGCTGGTCGGGCGCGGGACGGCCGACATCCAGGCCGGCGAGGTCGGGATGGCACCGCTGAGCACCAGTTCGCTGGCCATTGCGCGGGTGGATCTGTTGATCGGCGATGCCCAGTTCAATGTGGTGTCGCACCGGGGAATCAATGCGATCGTCGGCGATCCGACGCGGATGACGCAGCAGCACGATCCATCGAGCAGCGGCGGCTATCGCGTCCCGGCTGGTCTGGAGGGAAATGGGCCCCCCTCATTTTACTACAACCCTGTGGCACCCTATGGCTTCTTCACCAGCATGACGGCCGGCAGCGCCCTGACCGAGTTCGCGGCAGGCGGCGACATCACGGTGCATGGTGATTTTGCGCCACCGATCTTCGAACTGACCGCGGCCGGCGGCTCGATCCGCGCCGGCGCCATTACGCAAAGCGGCACGAATTTCAATTATCTGGCTGCACTGGCTTCGCCGACGGTCCGCCTCGATCTGCTGGCTCAGCAGGACATCGTCGGCTTTGGCGTCAGCATGACGGCGGCCGATCTGCTGTCCCAGGTCAACGGCGCCTCGGCGCCGGCAGGCAGCGATTACGCGAGCTCAATCTCCAATCCGGCCTCCTACGACATGTTTGGGGGCGCTTTGTCACAGCCTTCGAACCTGGTGCAGTTCAACAATCCACATACGGTGCATGTCTATGCGGTCCGGGGAAGCCTGACAAAGCTCGCGCTGGCGACATCGGAGCGCGCACAGGTGCGCGCCGGCCTCGATATCGTCCAGCCGATCATCAATATCGAGAACGCCGGGCTCGGCGACGTCTCGCTGGTGCAGGCCGGGCGCGACATCGTCAGCTGCCAGCCTTGCAGCCTGGCCTATCCGGACTTCTTCAACATTCGTGTGGAGGGGCCGGGTTCGCTATCGGTCCTTGCAGGTCGCGACATCGTTGCGCAGATGGGCGCGTATCACACGCAGGGGCTCGGCATCACGTCGGTCGGCAACGCGGACAATCCGCTGCTGCCCGCGACCGGTGCCTCGATCGGCATCGCGGTCGGCACCGGTGCCAACGGTCCGGCCAACGCGGCCTTCATCAACCTCTATTTCGATCCACGGAACACGGATGCGACGACGCAAGGTTATCTGGCGCAGCTCACCAGCTACATGAGCGGGATCGAGGGCATCGCCCTCAGCCGCGACCAGGCGCTCGCCGATTTCCGCAACCTCGCCCCGGCCGCACAATTGCCGTTCATCGAGCAGGTGTATTTCGCCGAGCTCAGGGCAGGCGGCGAAGCCGCGGCCAATGGGCATGGCGCAGGCGGCAAGGGTTACGATCGGGCCTACCGGGCGATCCAGACTCTGTTCCCGGGCAGCGTGATCGGTGGCACCACCACAGCCTATGCCGGCAGCCTTTCGCTGTTCCAGCTCGCACGCGTCCGCACCGAGCAGGGTGGCAGCATCAACATCCTGGGGCCCGGTGGCGGCGTGTCGCTCGGCATCGAAAACCAGACGCCCGACCTGACTGGGCAGACCGACACCGCGCGCCCCGGCCTGCTGACGCTCGAAGGCGGCGACATCAACATCTTCACCGATCGGAGCGTCGTGGTGGCGCAGTCGCGCGTCTTCACCGAACTCGGCGGCGACATCCTGATGTTCTCGACCAACGGCGACCTCAACGCCGGCAAGGGCAAGCAGACCTCCATCGTGACGTCGCCGCCTTTGGTCGTCTACGATCAGTACGGCGGCGCGACCAAAACGCCGAACACGCCGCAAACCGGCGCCGGCATTGCAACCCTGATCGGCGTGCCCGGCGTTCCCCCTGGTAACGTCGACCTGTTCGCGCCGCACGGCACGATCGATGCCGGCGAGGCCGGCATCCGCGTGTCGGGCAATCTCACCCTCGAAGCGCTGCAGGTGCTCAACATCGCCAATATCCAGGTGCAGGGCACGTCGGTCGGTGTACCGGTGGTGCAGGGGCCGCCGGTGGGCGCGTTGACCGCGGCGAACAACACCGCGGGCGCGGCGCAGCAACCGACGGCGGCGGCACCGGCAGCCAATACCGGACAGCCCTCGGTCATCATTGTCGAAGTGCTCGGTTTTGGCGGAGGCGACGGCACGCCGGAGCCCGGCGACAATGACCAGCGCCGCGGCGGCAGCGGGCGGCAGAGCTATGATCCGAACAGCATGTTTCGCGTGGTCGGCAGCGGTGCGTTGACGGCTGAGCAGGCGCAGCAACTGACCGATGACGAAAGGCAGCGTCTGTCGTCGCGGTGACGATAACGGAAGCCGCTGTTCCCCGAACTTGCCCGACTTGCACAGAGCGACGACCACGAAGAATATTTCCGCGCGCAACGGGAGAAGCGTGCTCCCGTCTTCCATGGTCGCTGATCCATGACGCCTGGATCGTTCGCCAGGCCGCCTATTGGCGTGCCCCGTTGTGCGGCATGCGTAATCGGGCGCGCAAAGCACCCGGTGACTGCTTGAACCATCGCCTGAACGCGCGGTGGAAGGAGCTCACATCCTTGAAGCCGAGATTGTCGCTTACGCAGACCACCGGCTGTCCTTGCTCGATTTGCTGATAGGCCAATTCCTTTCTCACCGCGGCGAGCAACTCCGTATAGCTGGTACCTTCTCGTTTCAGGCGGCGGTAAAGCGTCGGCCGACTGACATGCAGTGCGTTGCACACATCGCCGATGCCCAAGCCCCGGTGCAGGCTCAAGCGAATACGCTGGCGCACCTTGCCGACAAAGACGCTCTCGATCTCGATTCTCTGCAAGGCCTGTTGAGCACGTTCCTGCAGAACCTGCTTGAGGTAGGAGTTGGCGCCGCGGATCGGCCGGTTCAGAACTTCCAACGGCAAATGCATGCAGGTGATATTACCGCCGAACGAGGGCGCGCTCCCGAACACCTCCGCGTATCTTCCATGATAGGACGGGCGTGGAAACGCAAACGTGCAAGCGGCGGGTGTGACGTGGATGCCGGTCTGCTCTGCTATCCAGGTCACCAGCGCACTCATGCTGCGCTCGAGGGCGGGCCGGGGGTATGCCCTGTCCGGCGCGAACGAGATGGTCAGGACGAGGGAGCCGCCGCGTATGCTGGACACCCAGCGCTCCGACGGGTTCATCAGGGCAATGTGGTGTTGGAAAACCTGCAAGGCCTCGCCCACGTCACGGCAATGGCAAAGCAAGCTAGCCAGTACACCACGCATCGAAGGGTTGTAGGTCTGCCCAACGAGAAGGCCAATATGAGGCACTTCCGTGTTGTTCGCCGCTGCCCGCCACAAGGCCAGCAAATGTGCCTCGGGAAGGCGCTGCTCTTGCGCAGGAGGGGCGCCGCTGCTGCAGTCGATCATGGCCTCGCGGTCGAGGCCAGCCTTGAGCAGTTGGCTTTTGGTCGCGGCGCCGCTGGCAAGCAGCAAGTCGTAGAGATCGAGCACGGCAAGGGCGGATACGGTGGCGCGCGAACGCATCGCATGACACTCCTTGATAACCGGTAGCGAAGACTACAACAGGATTGGCGCCGAGCAAACGCCTGGCAAGAGCCACGTTGCAACCTATGGCCATGCGATTGATCCCTAAAGCCATGTTTCGGGTGCGCGTTGCGCCGTAGTCTTGGCCGCGCCGCAACAGCATGGAAACTCGCAAATGCTCGACGTCCCGCAAACCTGCAAGATCAGGACAGTGACCGATCTGCGCAAGCTGATTTCGGAGCCGCCCGCGATGATGCGCCGCCGGTTGCAGCCACGCATTGACGATCACTGCATGATTGTGATCCGGAGCGCATCGGTGTGCGTGGTCGGATTCGCAGACCAGGCCGGCATTGCCTTCATCAATCTCCGCGCCACCCCGGTGATAACGGCTGAGGCCGATCGCGTCGACCTGGTCTGGCCGGCAGGCCTCGAATTGCCGGCAGCTCTGGCCCGGGGGGAGGTGCTCAATAGCAGCCTGTACTTCATCATGCCCGGCATCGGTTTCGCCTTGCGAGCAAACGGCCGCAGTACGGCGCAGCAGGGTGAAGACGGAGTCGCACGGCTGGCGTTCCAGGCGGACGCGCTCTTCCTGCACTGCTCCCGCGCAAAGGTGCGTGCCAAGTTCTGGGAACCGCGGGCCGGCGGAGCGTCGGGTTCCGGTGAAGCCGGAGCGGCAGTTCTGTCCGACGCGGCCTTGGCATTCGTCTCACGTTCTCCCTATCTGCTGATGCTGACGCAAGATCCCGCCGGCAAGACGGAGCTCTCGCCGCGCGGCGATCCGGACGGCTTTGTTCTGGCACTCGACCCCGGCACGCTTCTGATCCCCGAGCGGCCCGGCAACAAGGTCGCGTGCACGCTCACCAACATACTCGCACATGAGGCGGTGACGGTCGCTTTTCTGATCCCGGGCTCGCCCATCGTACTGATAGTTGACGGTTGCTGCTGGCTGACGACTGAGCCGAGCTTGCTGGAGTCAGTCGCTGTCCAGGGCAAGGCGCCCAAACTCGGCATGGTTCTGCATGTCGATGAATACCGCTTCCAGCATAGTCCCGCGCTGGTCGAAGCGGGGCTATGGTCTAACGAGACCCACCTGCGCGAAAGCGACATTCCATCTTTCTCCAAGATGCTGGCCGAGCATATGAATGGCAGGGGAATGCTCGGCAAAGCGACGACGCTGGTCGTTGATGCGGTCGTCAAGCACGATCTGAAGCATCTTTACTAGAGAGCATGCCGCCGTGACCCTCACCGTGCCTGAATATCTCCAGTCGGACGCAACAGAACTCGCTCGTCTGGTGAGGGTCGGTGAGGTCTCGGCCACGGAGCTTCTGGAGATCGCCGAGGCCCAACTCGCGCGCTTGAACCCAAAGCTCAACGCCGTCAATCTGACGATGGCGGCTGAGGCGCGGGCGCGAGCCAAACAGTCTCTTGTCGGGCCCCTTGCCGGTGTTCCTCTGCTCATCAAGGATGCGATCCAGGATTATGCCGGTTTCCCGACTTCCAATGGCAGCCGCGCGTTCCGCCACATCATACCCGAGCAGCATTCCACGTTCGTGCAGCGCCTCATCGACGCCGGCGCTGTCATTATCGGCAAATCGAACACGCCGGAGCTGGCGCTCAAGGGAGTTACCGATCCAAAGGCTTTCGGCGTGACGCGAAATCCCTGGGATCTTTCGCGCACGCCTGGCGGCTCCAGCGGCGGCTCGGCTGCTGCTGTCGCCGCAGGGATTGTGCCGATGGCTGGCGCCAATGACGGCGGCGGTTCAATCCGCATTCCGGCCGCCTGTTGCGGCCTGTTCGGGCTGCGGCCCTCGCGCGGCCGCGTTCCGCCCGGGCCGGGTGTCAGCGAAATCTGGGAGGGCGCTTCGAGCGATCACGTGCTGACACGCAGCGTGCGGGATTCAGCTTTGGCGCTCGACGTGCTTTCCGGACCCGCGGACGGCGATCCGTTCGTCGTTGCACCGCCCGCGGCCCCCTTTGTCGAAATGGCCGCGCGCGAGCCACGGCGGCTGCGCGTGGCGTTTAGCGCGATGTCTCCGCTGGACACCGACGTGCATCCAGAGGCCGTAGCGGCCGTGACCCAGGCGGCGAAACTCCTCACCTCACTTGGACACGAGGTGGCCGAGGATCGTCCGAGCTACGACGGACTGGCCCTCGCGCACTGTTATCTCGAGATGTATTTCGGCCAGGTTGCGGCAACCCTCGCCGATGCCCGCGAAGCCGGTGCCAGGACCGAAGATTTCGAGTTGGCGACCATTCTCCTCGAAGCATTGGGCAAAGCCGCCAGTGCAGGAGTGTATGTGCGTAGTCATCGGCGCTGGAACGACTTTGGGCGCGCTCTCGGCCAGTTTCACCGGCGTTACGACCTCTTCCTGACACCAACGATCGCCTTTCCGCCGGTCGACCATGCCACCACAGTGATGCCTGCCGCGCAGCGGACCGTCTTGTCGTGTCTGCTGAAGAGCGGACTGTTGGGTGTCATGGCTCGCATCGGCCTGATGGAAGGAGCGCTTGCCAACCTGGCGCGCCAGAACCTGACGCTCGTGCCCTTTACACAACTCGCCAATTTGACAGGGACGCCGGCCATGAGCGTGCCGCTGCATTGGACGGCCGAGGGCCTGCCGCTCGGCGTCCAGTTCATCGCTGCGTTCGGCAACGAGGCGCTTCTACTGCAGCTTGCCAGTCAGTTGGAACGCGTGCAGCCCTGGATGCAGCGGCTGCCGCCGCTGGCGTTTCCACCATGAGCAGGGCAACCCTTTCATCCACACGGGACCGTCTATGATCGTGCGACGAATGCCCATTTTCGGTCGGATAAGCCCGGTGGTGCGACCAGCAAGTCATTGAACGTCAGGCGATCACGCGATCGCTTGAATGGAGTTGGAGAAGACGCTCGGCGGCCGGCGCAGGCCATAATGGTCGCGCAGTGTCGTGCCAGCGTAGTCGTCGCGGAACAGGCCGCGTTTGTGCAGGATCGGGACGACCTGCTCGGCAAAGACGTCGAATCCGCCGGGGAGCCAGGGCGGCATGACGTTGAAGCCGTCGGCGGCGCCGTTCTCGAACCAGGTCTGGATGTTGTCGGCGATCTTCTCCGGTGGGCCTGCCATCACCCAGTGGCCGCGCGCGCCGGCCAGGCGCTGGACGAGCTGGCGGATCGTCGGCTTCTCGCGATCGACGATGTCGACCACCAGCTTGAAGCGGCTGGCCACGCCGCGCGCACCGTTGGTGTCGATCAGATGGCGGGGGAACGGGCCGTCAAGGTCGAAGCCGGAGAGATCGAGCCCGATCATCTGGCGTAGCTGGGTCAGCGAATATTCCGGCTGGATCAGTTCATTGAACTCGTCCTGCAGCCGATCCGCTTCGGCTTGCGTACTGGCGATGAAGGGACTGATGCCCGGCAGGACCTTGATCTGATCGGGACTGCGATCGAAGGCACGGGCTTGCCGCTTGATATCGGCGTAGAACTCCTGGGCGCTCGCCAGCGTCTGGTGTGCCGTGAAAATGGCTTCGGCAAACCGTGCGGCAAAGGCGCGGCCGTCGTCGGACGAACCAGCCTGCACATAGACCGGCCGTCCCTGCGGCGTCCGCGAGATATTGAGGGGGCCGCGGACGCGAAAGTGCTTTCCGACGTGATTGACGGCGTGGATCTTGTCGGTGTCGGCGAAGACGCCCGAGACGGGATCGTTGATCAGTGCGTCGTCTTCCCAGCTGTCCCACAGCCTGCTGATGACATCGAGATATTCGCGCGCCCGCTCGTAGCGTTCATGATGCGGAGGATGCTCGGGCAGGCCGAAGTTCTGTGCCGCCTGCGCCGTGCTCGTCGTCACGATGTTCCAGCCGGCCCGGCCGCCGCTGAGATGATCGAGCGAGGCGAACAGACGCGCGAGATTGTAGGGCTCGGTGTAGGTCGTCGACGCGGTTGCGATCAGGCCGATGCGACTGGTGGCGACCGCGATGGCGGCAAGCCAGGTGATCGGCTCGAAGCGGAAGCGCTGCGCATAGCGGACGTTATCGGCGAGAGCCGGCCCATCGGCAAAGAAGATCGCGTCGAACTTGTGCGCCTCGGCCTTCTGCGCCAGCTCCTGATAGTAGGTGACGTCGAGGATCCGCTCCGCGGCGGAGCCCTTGTAGCGCCAGGCCGCTTCGTGATGGCCGCCCGGATAGATGAAGAGATTGAGAGACAGCTGTCGATCGCTCATGCCTGCGGCTCGCGGAATGTTGGGGTGGTCAGTTGCCGGTTGACGGCTTGTGTGCAAACGCGAAACGCAGGTAACGCTCCAGAGGCAGCCCTTCCGGTGTTCGTTTCGTTTCGACGAGGCGGGCAAACGCGCCGCGGATCTGTTCGCGCTCGGATGGTGAGAACGCCTCCAGGAAGTTGCCGAAGGCGCTGGCTTCCGACCATCGGAGCAGCGAATTGACGTCCTCGTGCACGTCGGTCAGCGTGCGCAGCTCGCTGCGGTATGCGACGAAGCCGCCGGCTGCGAACAGTGATCTAAGTTCCTCGTCGGTCAAGCCGAGCACCGGATTGGAATCCTGGCGACGATCGGCGAGTCCGGTCTCAGCAATGGTCCGGCGCAGCAGCACGCGGGACTGATGCGGACGGGATGGGTCCTGCACGTTGAGCCCGAGGCGACCACCGGGCTTGAGCACACGATGGATCTCCTGCAAGGCGCCGCGCTTGTCCGCAACCCAATGGAAGACGCTGTTGAGATAGACCGCATCGAATTGGCCGTCATCGAAGCCTGAGAGGTCTTCGGCCCGGCCGGTGCGGAATTGAAGATGATCCGATTGCCGAAGTCGCGCGATCTCGATGCGGCCCGGGAGCGGATCGATACCGATCACCCGGCCGTTCGGTCCGACCAGGCCGGCGACGAATTCGGCGAGCCGGCCGGTGCCCGTCCCGATATCGAGGACATGCTCGCCGGTCCTGATCGCCAATGGCCCGATCAGGAACTTGCCGTGACGGAACTGAACCAGCCCCGCTTCATCATAGGAGCGAGCCAGCTCAGGCGTATCGTGTTCGAGGCTAATGACACCACTCATTTGCGGCGTGTCCTATCGTCCAAGATTGCGGCGCTATGTGCACTTCGGCGTGCAAGCCATGCTTTGACTCTACGTCGGTGATCGCAAGCCTGTCGATGAAATGAACTTGCATTGTTGCGTTGGAAGCCAGCATGAAGCGTGTGAGTTGATCGGCGATGATAGACGAGTGCATCCGTCACGAAGAAATCAGCAGGTCGCTCGCGCCGTTCTTGCGTGTCAAGCGCTTCGGTCTTTCTGGTCTCGCACGCTGAAACGGCGAGCAAAGCGACGATCGTCGCAAATATTTCAACGCCTGCGTCGGCGACGAAGCGATCCTTGCGCGCCGTGAAAAACAAAGCTGGTTTCGTTTCATTGACTGGCGATCGATCGCTTTTACGATTTGCAACGTCAAAGCGAGGCCGATCATCATGCCGCAATCCGACCCCGACAGTGTTGCCCGTGAGGCATTGCGCCTGATCGGGCCCGATCCGCAGAACTGGGTGCCCGATCTGGACGGGATCGATCACAATGTGGTCGTCGTCGGCGGTGGACAATCCGGCTCGGCGTTTGCGTTTGCGCTTCGGCGGGCAGGGATCGGGAAGGTCTCGGTGATTGATGCTGCGGCTGGCGGTACTGAGTCGGGCGTGTGGTTGACGAGTGCGCGCATGCATAAGCTGCGGACGCCGAAGACCCTGCCGGGCCCGGAGCTTGGTCTGGCCGCTCTCGGGTTCCAGGCGTGGTACGAGGCGCGTTACGGTGCAGCCGCCTATGATGCGCTCGATCGCATTCTGCGGCTCGACTGGGCAGCCTATCTCGATTGGTACCGCAAGGTCACCGGTGTAGCGGTGCGTTACGCGACGCGGCTGGTCCGTATCGAGCCGGCGGGAGAGCATCTGCGGCTGCATCTGGAGCAAGGCGGCCGCGTGACGGTCGAGACCGCGCGAAAACTTGTGCTTGCGACCGGTTTTGCCGGAAGTGGGGGCGCCACTATTCCGGACGCGCTGCGCAATCTGCCGAAGCAAATTCATGCGCATACGTCCGAGAGGATCGACTTCAGGACGCTGCGAGGCCGATCGGTGGCGGTGATTGGAAGCGCCGCGTCGGCGTTCGATGCCGCTGCCGTCGCGCTGGAAGCCGGAGCGCGCGACGTCCACCTCTATGCGCGGCGCGAGACGCTGGCCTCGCTGCCGGTGATCCGGATCCGCGGCTATCCGGGGGCCTACGACAATTACGGGGCTTTGCCGGATGCCGTGCGCTGGCAGCAGGCGATCCGCTTCCGCGGGGCAGGCTCGACCCCGCCGCCGGACGCAATCTCGCGCGCCGTCGCGTTTCCCAATTTCCATCTCCATCTCGGCGCGCGTGGACCGCGGTGAGGCTCGAGGGCGGGCGTCCCGTCGCGGTGACGCCGCAGGGCGAATTCGGGTTCGACTTTGCCATCGCCGGTACCGGATATGCCGTGGACCTCAGCGTGCAGACCGAGCTTCGCGACTTTGCGGATGAGATCCTGCTGTGGCGTGACCGCTTCACGCCGCGCGATCAGGACAGGGATGAGACGCTCGCGGCGTATCCCTATCTGGGGTCGGGGCATGAATATCTGGAGCGGGAGCTCGGTCGCGCGCCGTTCCTGAAGAATATCCATGTCTTCCACCCGGCCGCCTTCGTCAGCTTCGGCCTGCCGGTCGGCGATGTCCCGAGCTTCAAGCGCGACATTCCCGCTGTTGTGGCGCGGATCAGCCGCGATCTGTTCCTGGCCGATCTGGCGGCGCATGAGGCGCGCATCAATGGACCGATCGCCGACGATTTTGGTGCCGAGCTTTATGCGCCGGCGGTCTGGCGCCCACCGGAGCACGTCGCGGCCGAGTAGAGCCTGCACCATCAAGCCGGTTTTGTTTGTCTCCGCCGTCGTTCCCGCGACCGGCGCATGGCGGAGCCTTGTCTGGGAGATCGCGGTGAGAGCACGATCATGAGCAACACGACTGTCATCGATAACGTCATTCCGCGCGCTGATATCGTCAAGCGTGGGGCGAGGCTTGGAGCAGAGATCAGGAACGTCCAGCTGTCGGGTGATCTGTCCGACGAGGTTATCCGCGCCATCAACCAGGTGCTGCTCGAGCACAAGGTGATCTTCTTCCGCGACCAGGAGCATCTCGACGATTCCGAGCAGGAACGCTTTGCGGTGCGGCTCGGCAAGCTGGTGCCGCATCCGACGGTCGGCGCGATCAAGGGGACATCCTCGATCCTGGAGCTGGATTCGGGACGCGGCGGCGGCCGGGCCGACCAATGGCACACCGACGTGACGTTCGTCGATGCCTATCCGAAGATCTCGGTGCTGCGCGGGGTGGTGATTCCGCCCTATGGCGGCGACACCATCTGGTCGAATACAGCCGCGGCCTATCTCGACCTGCCGGCGCCGCTGCAGCGGCTTGCCGACGAGCTTTGGGCCGTTCATAGCAACGCCTATGACTATGCCGTCAAGGCGCGCGCAAGCGAGGCCGACCGCAAGCATTTCGATGAAGTGTTCACCGGCACGATCTACGAGACCGAGCATCCCGTGGTGCGCGTTCACCCCGAGACCGGTGAGCGGACACTGGTGCTCGGCAATTTCGTGCAGCGCTTCGTCGGTCTACCGAAATATGACGGCCAGAAGCTGTTCGACCTGTTCCAGTCGCACATCACGGCGCCGGAGAACACCGTGCGCTGGAGCTGGAAGGCCGGCGACGTCGCGATCTGGGATAACCGGGCAACCCAGCACTATGCGGTCAACGACTATGGTGATCAGCACCGCGTGGTGCGCCGCGCCACGATCGACGGCGAAGTTCCGGTATCGATCGACGGTCGCCACAGCGTGACGCGCATCAAGGCACCGAAGCAGCAGACCGCGAAGGCGGCATGATCCGGCCGGATGAGGGGAGTTGCGAACATGAATGCATTGATCCGAATCCTGCGCGCCCGGCGTTTCGCCGCGCGCGGCCGCGCAGTTCGTGCTGGCTGGCGCCGTGGCACTCGGGCTGGCGGCTCCGGCCTTTGCCGAGCCGCCGCTCGAGAAGACCGAGATCCGCTACCAGGGCTGGGCCGGCCAGGTGACGTTCACGGAACTGGCCGATGACCTCGGCTATCTCGCGCCGCTGAAGCTCAAATGGGTCGGCAACACGATCAGCGGGCCGCAAGACATCCAGACTGTCGTCACCGGCGATACCGATATCGGCGGTGCGTTCTATGGCGCAATTCTCAAGCTGATCGCGGCGAAAGCGCCGATCAAGGCGGTGATCGGCTATTACGGCTCCGACGCCAACACCTATCAGGGCTACTTCGTCAAGGACGACAGTCCGATCAAGACGGCGCGCGACCTGATCGGCAAGAAGGTTGCGGTCAATACGCTGGGCGCCCATCTCGAATTCGTGCTCCGCGAATATCTGGCACGGAATGGCCTCAGCGCCAGCGAGGTGAGGCAGGTGACGCTGGTGGCGATACCGCCGGTGACCGGTGAGCAAGTGTTGCGTCAAGGCCAGGTTGAGGTGAGTACGCTCAGCGGCGTGCTGCGCGACAAGGCGCTGGAGCGGGGCGGCATCCATTCGCTGTTCAACGATACCGATCTGTTCGGCCAGTTCACCGGCGGTGCCTATGTGCTGCGGGACAAATTCATCAAGGACAATCCCAATGCGTCGCGCAAGCTGGTCGAGGGTATCTCGCGCGCGATCCAATGGGCGCAGACCACGCCGCCGGAGGAGGTGCGGGCCCGGTTCGAGAAGATCGTCGCGGAACGCAAGCGCAATGAGGATGCCTCCCCGATCAAATACTGGAAGAGCACCGGCGTCGCGTCGAAGGGCGGCCTGATCTCCGACGGTGAAATCCAGATCTGGATCGACTGGCTCGTCAAGGACGGCTTGTTCAAGCCGGGGCAGCTCAAGGCGTCCGATACCTATACCAATGAGTTCAACTATTTCCGTCCTGGCAAGACGGCGGAGGCGCAATGACGAGCTCGGTCAAGGTCCGGTTCGAGCAGGTTCGCAAGGAATTCGTGACAAGGGCCGAGGGCGGCCGGCCGGCGGGCCGCTTCACGGCGCTGGAAGATATTACGCTGGACGTTCGCTCGGGCGAATTCCTGGCGCTGGTCGGCCCGAGCGGTTGCGGCAAATCCACCTTGCTTGATCTCCTGGGCGGGCTCACCACGCCGACCAGCGGCCGCATTCTGCTCGACGGCCAGCCGATCACCGGGCCGGGACGCGACCGCGGCATCGTGTTCCAGCAATACGCGCTGTTTCCGTGGCGGACCGCGGCGCAGAATGTCGAGTTTGGGCTCGATATCGCCGGTCTCAAGGCCGGGCAGCGGCGCGAGGTCGCGCGGCATTTTCTTGATCTGGTCGGCCTGTCCGGCTTTGCCAACCGCTATCCGCATGAACTCTCCGGAGGCATGAAACAGCGCGTCGCGATCGCGCGCAGCCTCGCCTATGACCCGGAGGTGCTGCTGATGGACGAGCCGTTCGCCGCGCTCGATGCCCAAACGCGTGAGACGCTGCAGGGTGAGCTGCTGCGGATCTGGCGCGCCACCGGCAAGACCATCGTCTTCATCACCCACGGCATCGATGAGGCTGTCGTGCTTGGCCAACGGGTGGCGGTGATGACGTCGCGCCCGGGCCGGATCAAGGAAATCATCGACATTCCCGAGCGCTTGCGCACCGAACCCGAAGACGTTCGCGCGCTGCCGGAGTTCGGTCAGGTGAGGCACGAGGTCTGGAGCCTGCTCCGCGACGAGGTGCAGAGGGCCCAGCAGGGCCAGTTGGCTGACGCCGCCGGTGTGCGTCGCCCGGGTCACGAAGTGACGGAGATTGCCCATGTCTAGTCTCGAAGTGTTGGCATTGCTGGAGCTCGCGCAGGGGCGGCGCGAGCAGTTCCAGGCTCGCCGGCCGCCATTCACCGATCGGTTGCGCAGGGCGCTTCGCGGCCTGGCCACACTCGGGCATCGCTCGTTGCTGGTGATCATCCTGTTGGCCGCCTGGGAGGCGGTGCCGCGGCTCGGGCTGATCGATGCGGTGTTCCTGCCACCATTCTCGGAGGTGATCGCGGCCGGCTGGCAGCTTGCGCAAACCGGCGAACTCTACGACGACGTCTCCGCCAGCCTGCTGCGCGCCCTGAGCGGATTTCTGATCTCGGTCGCCTTGATTGTCCCGCTCGGGCTCGTCGTCGGCTGGTACACCCGGCTCGGCGATCTCCTGAACCAGTTCATCGAGATCTGCCGTAACACGGCTCCGCTGGCACTGCTGCCCGTGTTCATTCTGCTGCTCGGGATCGGCGAATTGTCCAAGATCACGATGGTGATTTATAGCTGCGCCTGGCCGCTGCTGCTGAACACCATTGCTGCAGTGAAGCAGGTCGATCCGCTGCTGATCAAGTCGGCGCGGACCATGGGCGCGACGCCGCAGCAACTGTTCCGCAAGGTGATCTTGCCGGCCGCGCTTCCGACCATCTTCGTCGGCATTCGGCTCGCCAGCGCATCGGCCATGCTGGTGCTGGTGGCGTCCGAAATGGTCGGCGCCAAGGCCGGCCTTGGCTATCTCATCATCAACAGCCAGTACAGCTTCCTGATCCCGCAGATGTATTTCGGCATTCTCGGAATCACGGTGATCGGTCTGGCATGCAATGCCATTCTCGAGGCGATTGAACGGCACTTCATGCGCTGGAAGGCGCCGGTGGCTGCTTAGGAGGAGGTGTTACCGCCGCCCGGCGTGTTGCGCGCGGTGGCCTGGGTCACCACGCTGTTCGGCGGGACGTCCCGGGTCAGCCAGACATTGCCGCCGATAGTCGAGCCGCGGCCGATCGTGATGCGGCCCAGGATGGTGGCGCCGGCATAGATGACGACGTCGTCGGCGACGATCGGATGACGGGCGTCGCCCTTGATCAGGCTGCCTTCGTCGTCGGTCGGGAAATGCCGCGCGCCGAGCGTAACGGCCTGGTAGATGCGGACATTGTCGCCGATGATCGCGGTTTCCCCGATCACGACGCCGGTGCCGTGATCGATGAAGAAGCCTGAGCCGATGCTGGCGCCGGGATGAATATCGATACCGGTTCGGGCATGTGCGATCTCCGCCATCAGGCGTGCCACCAGCCGCGCCCCGAGCCGGTACAGGAGATGGGCAAGGCGGTGGTGGATGATCGCGGTCATGCCGGGATAGCCGATCAGGATCTCCGGAAAGTTTCGCGCCGCCGGATCGCCGACAAAGGCTGCGCGCAGATCGTTGACGAGGAGCCCGCGCACTTGCGGCAATTGCGCGGCGAACGCGCGCGTCAGTTCGACGGCGTCAAGGCGATGGAAACCCGGTTCGAGCTCGTCGCCGACGAACAGGGCCGCGCGGTGGATTTGCGCGTTGAGCGAATCCAGCGCGATGCTCAAGGTGTTGCCGACAAAGTAGTCGATGTTCTCGCCGTCGAGATCCGATTGGCCATAGTGCCGCGGGAACAGCGCCTCGGTGAGGCCGTCGAGGATCGCTTCCAGCGCATCGCGCGATGGGGCGCGCCGCGGATCGCCGTCGCGCCGAATGCTGTGGGTTTCTTCCCTGGAGACGCGCAACTCGGCGACGATCCGGTCGAGCTGCCAGCGGCCCGGCGGGCTGCCGGCAACGCCGGCCGATGATGGTGGCGACTGTGGCGGCATTTCGTGCTTCATGGCGTGCCTCTCCTTGTCCTAGCGGACGTAGGCCAGCGGTATACTGACTTCGGCGAGCAGATCGAGGTCAGCCTCGTGATCGATCTGAACATACTGTCCGTTCCGGTAGGTGAGGCCGGACAGGCGGTGCGACACGTCCATGCTGGACAGGCGACCCACGATGATGCCGTGAGAGTGCCGTTCGATGATCTCCTCCACCTGGCATTCGACCGTGGCAAGCGAATGTTCCAGGAGCGGGACGCCGGAAGCACCGGGGGTCCAGGCCGAACCTTCGAAACGCTGCCGGCCTTTCAGGCGGCTGTTGCTGAACCGTTCCGCCAGCGCCTGCTGGTCCGAGCCGAGGATGTTGACGCCGAATAACCGGTGGCGGGCGATCGGCTCAAAAGAGGAGGCCTGCCGGTTGATGCTGACCAGGAGCCGAGGCGGCGAGGCGCTCAGCGATGTCAGCGAGGTGACGGTTATCCCGGTGATGTCATCGCCGCGTCCCGCTGTGATGACGCAAACGCCGCCTGCGAGGCGGCGCATCACCAGCCGAAACTGCAGCTCGATCTCGTGATCCGCATCGACCAAATGGATGTCTGGCTTGCTCATCGGGTCTCTCCCTCTCGTCGCCGCCGGATCTGCTTCCGATCAGAAGAAACCCTTGGCGGGTAGCGGCGTGCCGCTGATCTCATATTGCCCGATCGAGCGGGCCTTGAAGGTGTTCGGGTTGTGCGAGGCCAGGGTCCGCGCGTTGCGCCAGTGGCGGTCGAAATTGGTCGCCTTCTTGGTGGCGGACGCTCCGCCGACATCGAACAGCAGGCTGCCGCTGCGGATCGCGAGCTCATCGGCGACGATCTTGGCTTTTGCCGAGAGCAGCGCGGCCTTGTGCGCGGCGTCGACGGCAGTGGCATCGCCGGCGTCGAATGCATCGGTGGCGGCGTCGAGAGCCTCTGCCGCCGCGAGCACCACGGTCTCGGCCGCAAACGCGCCGCTGGCGATCTGGCCGACGGTCTGCTGCAGCAACGGGTCGTCCGTCGGTATCTCGCTCGGTGCATAATAGAATGTCCGCTTGCGCGATCGCACCAGTTCGGCCGCGTCCTGCAGCACCGCGCGCGCGATGCCGGCGTTGATTGCCGTCAGGAACAGCTGCGCGAACGTGTTGGAGTAGGGAATGCCATAGCCAGCGTCAGGGGCGTCGAACACCACCTCCCGGCGCTTGACGTGCACGTTGCGGAAGTGCGTGGTGCCGGTTGCGGTCAGCCGCTGGCCGAGCCCGTCCCAATCGTCGATCAGCTCGATACCCTCGCGGTTGACCGGGATCAGCACCGCCGCATTGGCGCCTGTCGTATCGGCAGTGCGCACCAGCACATAGTCGGAATAGAGCGTGCCGGTGCTGTAGTATTTGGTGCCGTTAAGCAGATAATCGTCGCCGTCGGCGGTCAGCGTGGTGTTCGGCGTGACATTGCCGACCTTCGGGGTATCGAGTTCGGTGGCCGCGAGCCCGATGATCGCGCCGTCGGCGACGGCCTTCTGCCATTGCCGGTGCTGCTCGTCCCTGGGACGACGCACCAGCCGTTCGACCACGCTGAAGTGGTTGCGCAGGATATGCGCCACGTTGGCGTCGGCCGCGCCGAGCCGGATCACGAGTTCGAACAGCGTGCGGATCGACGCGCCCGCGCCGCCGACATCCGCCGGAAGCCGCAGTGCGCCGAGATGCGTCTTGCGAATGAGATCGACCTCGGCGAATGGCAGGATGCGTTCACGCTCGCGATGAGCTGCCCCCTCGGCGATACGGCTCAGCAGCGCATGGATGTCAGGGGACTGGCTATCCAGGCGATCGGACGGCTGCAGGGAGGTGGCTGATATGGGCTTGTTCATGGATGTCGGCCTGGGATGATGATCTTGCTCAGTTGCGCATTCGACTGCGGTCGAACTGGCATCGTTCAGATGACGCAAACTGTCCCACGATTTTTCGCGAACAGAAATAGAGCGGTATTTCAATTGTCGTGGGATTTGGAGTTTTCTGATTTGTCCGCGCGCGCGGCGCGACAAGGAAAATCTTTTGATGCGACGTTGCTTGATCTCCTGCCGCGTCTTCGTGAAAAAGCGGAGCGACAAGGCGCAATTCGGAGGCCGCCAATGACGATACGACCGCTTCGCTTCGGGATCTGGGCGCTGGTGCACGGTTCGCGCGCCGCCTATCAGGATCCCGAGGAACCCTATGATGCATCATGGGAACGCAATCGCGACCTCGTGGTCGCGGCCGAGGCGCTCGGCTACGACTCCACGCTCATCGCGCAGCACACCATCAATCCGCATCAGGAGGATCTTGATCAGCTCGAAGCCTGGAGCGCCGCCGCCGCACTTGCCGCGCTGACCAGCCGGATCGAGATCATCGCCGCCATCAAGCCCTATCTCTATCATCCGGTCGTGCTGGCGAAGCTAGCGCTCGGGATCGAGAACATCAGTCGCGGCCGCTTCGCGATCAATCTGGTCAATGCCTGGAACCGGCCCGAGTTCGACAAGGCCGGCATCGGTTTTGCGGAGCATGACGCCCGCTATGCCTACGGCCGCGAGTGGATCGCCGTGGTGTCGCGCCTGATGCAGGGCGAGCGGCTGACCTACAAGGGTGAGCATTTCGATGTCAGGGACTATGTGTTGCGGCCGGGCAGCCTCTACCGCCCGCGGCCATTGATCTATGTCGGGGGTGAATCCGAGCCGGCGCGCGCCCTGGTCGCCGATCACGGCGATGTCTGGTTCATCAATGGACAGCCGCTCGACGACGTCGCCGGCCTGATCGCCGACGTGGCCGCCCGGCCGCGAGCCACGGTTCCGCTTCGCTTCGGGCTGTCCGCCTTTGTGATTGCGCGCCAGACCCGGGCTGAGGCCGAGGCGGCCTACCAGCGGCTGCTCGACCTCTCGAAAAAGGATGCGCCGATGAAGGCGATCCAGAAGCAAAACACCGATCCCAAGGCGGTGATGATGCAGACCATGCTGAAATCGGCGCGGGTCGGCAGCAATGGCGGGACGGCCGCGGGTTTGGTCGGGAGCTATGACGAGGTGGCGGCCCGCATCCAGGGCTTCCATGCCGCCGGCATTGAGCTCTTCATGTTGCAGTTCCAGCCGTTCGAGGCCGAGATGGAGCGCTTTGCGAAGGAGATTATCCCGCGCGTTCGTGCGCAATCACCCGCCGGTGACAAGCTCGCACATCCGGCCGGCTCGCGCTGACGCGTCAGGCGCTCGTGGCGGTCGCCGGTTGTCTTGCAAAACGGCTGACCGGCCGCGGCAATCCAAAATGCTCGCGCAGGGTGGTGCCTGCGTAGTCGCGCCGGAACAGCCCCCGTTGCTGCAGGATCGGCACCACGGTGTCGACGAACACGTCCAACCCGGTCGGCAACACGTCCGGCATCAGGTTGAAGCCGTCGGCCGCGCCCGCCTTGAACCAAGCCTCGATGTCGTCGGCAATCTGCTCGGGCGTGCCGACGATGATCCGGTGGCCGACGCCGCCACCGAGCGCGCGCAGCAATTGACGGACGGTGAGATTGCCGCGGCGCGCGATGTTGACCGTTCCCTGAAACATGGTGTGGTTGGCGTTGGCCGGCAGCGGCAGAGGATCGGGCAGGGGCTTGTCGAGATCAAGATTAGCTGGATCGCCCTGCAATGCGCCGGCCAGTCGCGCGAGGCTGTATTCGATCGGAACCAGCTCCCAGAGCTCGTCTTGGCGCCGCTGGCTTCCGCTTCCGTGCTGCCGATGACGGTCGCGAGCCCCGGCAGAATCACGATGGAGCTTCCAGCGCGGCCGTACGCGGCAGCCCTGGCACGCAGATCGCGCGCATAGGCGACGCCTTCGTCGATCGCTTGTACCAGCGTGAACACCGCTTCGGCCTGCGCGGCGGCGAGGTCGCGGCCGTCGGTCGATCCGCCGGCCTGAACGGTGACGGGGCGTCCCTGCGGCGAACGCGGGACGTTGAGTGGACCGGCCACGCTGTAGTGACTGCCGCGATGTCCGATCGGTGGACCTTCGTCGTGTCGACGAAACGCGCCCCTCCTTGTCGCCGATAAAGGCATCGTCTTCCCAGCTGTCCCACAACGCATGGACGACTTCGGCGAACTCCTTGGCCCGGTCGTAGCGCGCCTTGTGCTCAAGCACGGCGGGAAGGCCGAAGTTGCGGCTGGCTGAGGCATCAGCCGTGGTCACCGCATTCCAGCCGGCGCGGCCGCCGCTCGCCAGATCCAGCGTCGCGAAGCGGCGCGCGATGTTGTAGGGCTCGTTATAGGTCGTCGAGGCCGTCGCGATCAGCCCGATATGGCTGGTCGCGGCGGCGACGGTTGCCAGCACGATGGTCGGCTCCAGCGACATGAACGAGCGGTAGTCGATGCGGTCGGTGATGGCGGGCGTGTCGGCCAGGAAGATCGCATCGAGCTTGCCGCGCTCCGCGATCTGGGCGACGCGCACGTAGTGGCCGACGTCGAAACAGGCGCGCGGGTCGCTGTCGGGCAGTCGCCAGGCCGACGCATAGACGCCGGAATGCAGAAGATTGACGTTGAGATGAAGCTGACGATGAAACATGGCGGCCGTATCTGCGATGATGCTTGTCGCTAGATATCGGCATGACACGCGCGGGAGAATGCATCGCGGCCAGGAGCGGGCAAAAAGAAATATCCGTCCCCGCTAGCGCGCCTTGTGTGCAAGCTCGTGTCGCGTTGTCCACCGATGACGCAACATCTCGCATGCGGCGACACGAATCTTCTTTGCGCGGCAACGCAGGTGAAAGCTTCGTCCAACTCTCCGCAAATATCTGAAATTGCCAGTCGGGTTGGCGCGCGCAACGATGTGTCGTGGCGCGCCTTGCGCCGCGACCGATCCGCCTGGAGCTTTCCATCATGCCGAACCCGACTCATCGCGCCGAACGCGTGTCCGCGCCTGAAGGCTCGGTCGCGTTCGAGGCCGACGTCCTGGTGATCGGTGGCGGCCCTGCGGGCACCTGGGCTGCGGTCAGCGCCGCCGAGCGCGGCGCGCGGGTGGTGCTCGCCGACAAGGGATTTTGCGGCACCTCCGGCGCCACGGCCGCGGCGGGAACGGGCGTCTGGTACATTGATCCGGATCCGGCGTTGCGCGAGGTCGCGATGGCCAATCGCGAGAAGATGGGCGGCTATCTCCAGGATCGCCGTTGGATGACACGCGTGCTCGACAGCACCTATCAGCACAGCAATCGCCTGGCCGATTGGGGATATCCCTATCCGGTGGACGGCCGCGGCACGTCGCAGCGCAACTCGCTGCAGGGCCCCGAATACATGCGCATGATGCGCAAGCGCACCAAGCAGGCCGGCGTCACCATTCTCGACCACAGCCCGGCGCTTGAACTGCTCGTCGACGACGACGGGGCTGTCGCCGGCGCCAGTGGCGTGCGCCGGCAGAAGCAGGATCGCTGGACGGTGCGGGCCAAGGCGGTCGTGCTCGCCACCGGCGGCTGTGCATTCCTCAGCAAGACGCTCGGATCGAATGTGCTGACCGGCGACGGCTATCTGATGGCCGCGGAGGTCGGTGCCGAATTCAGCAGCATGGAGTTCTCCAACCCGTACGCGATCTCACCGGCGTTCGGCTCGGTGACCAAGACGTTGTTCTACGGCTGGGCCAGCTTCACCTATGACGACGGCAGCGTGGTGCCCGGCGCGGCGTCGAAGGGCGGGCGATCGGCGATTGCGCGTGCCCTGCTCGAGGGCCCGGTCTATGCCCGGCTGGACAAGGCGGATGACGATGTCCGGCATCATATGCGCGTATCGCAGCCGAATTTCTTCCTGCCGTTCGATCGCACCGGTATCGATCCCTTCAAGGACCGCTTTCCCGTGACGTTGCGGCTGGAGGGGACCGTCAGGGGGACCGGCGGCCTTCGTATCGTTGACGACAGTTGCGCCACCAGCGTGCCGGGGCTCTATGCTGCCGGCGACGCGGCGACGCGCGAATTGATCTGCGGTGGCTTCACCGGTGGTGGCAGCCACAATGCCGCCTGGGCGATGTCGTCGGGGGCTTGGGCCGGGCAGGGCGCCGCTGACTATGCCGCTCAGGTCGGACCAGCTGCCAAGCGTAAATTGTCGTCCGCGGGCGCCGTGGCGTTTCGAAGCCGGCCGGGCCGTGCATTCGCGCCGGCCGCGCTGACGAGGGCGGTTCAGGCTGAGGTCTTCCCGTACGAGCTGAACTACTTCCGCGAGGCATCGCGCTTGCAGGGCGCGCTCGGGCGTCTCGACGCGGCGTGGCGCGACGTGTCGGAAGCGGACGCCGCCGACAGATCCGAGATCGTGCGGGCGCGCGAGGCCGCGGCAATGTTGGCGACCGCGCGGTGGATGTACCGCAGCGCGCTCGCCCGTCAGGAAAGCCGCGGCATGCATCGCCGCGACGACTTCCCCGATCAGGACAGCCGGCAGCGGCATTATGTGACGACCGGCGGCCTCGACGAGATCTGGACCTCGGCCCGGCCTCATGCCGAGGCCAGCTATGCGGAGGCTGCGGAGTGATCGAGGTTGTCGACGGCGAGCGCTGTACGTCCTGCGATATCTGTGTCAACGTTTGCCCCACCAACGTGTTTGACAAGACGGACGGAATTCCGGTAATCGCCCGGCAAGGCGATTGCCAGACCTGCTTCCTCTGCGAGCTCTATTGTCCCGAGGATGCGCTCTATGTTTCGCCCTTTGCGGATCAGGCGCAGCCGATCGACATCGTTGCGCTCAAGCAAACGGACAGCATGGGCAGCTACCGCCGGGCCGTGGGCTGGACCGATGAGACCAGCGATCGCCGCAGTGTCGACCGCAGCTATTTGCTCTTTGGTCATTGAGGCGCGGCTGCGCGCGTGGCGACCAAAGCGACCTTATGGACTGACTGAATGAACGTGCATCAATCCCTGACGGCAGCGGAACCTGTCGAAACGCTGTCGCCATTGGCGCAGCCGCCGACCACGGCCGATGCCATGGTCCGGTTCGAGCGGGTCTCGAAAGCCTACCCGGCGTACCGCGACAAGCCGAGCGTGCAGGCGCTGAAGGACATCGACTTCGCAATTCCGCGTGGCTCGATCACCGGTGTGATCGGGCGTTCCGGTGCCGGCAAGTCCAGCCTGGTGCGGCTGATCAACGGGCTGGAGAAACCATCGACCGGTCGTGTCGTCGTTGACGGCCGCGATATCTCCGGACTTTCGGGGCGTGATCTGCGCCTGGCGCAGCGCTCGATCGGCATGATCTTTCAGCATTTCAATCTGCTCTCGTCGCGCACGGCCGCCGACAATGTCGCGCTGCCGCTCGAGATTGCGGGCTGGTCGAGGCGCGATATTGCGCTCCGCGTCGCGGAGCTGCTCGATCTCGTCGGCATCGCGGACAAATATGATCGCTACCCGTCCGAGTTGTCGGGCGGCCAGAAGCAGCGCATCGGCATCGCCCGCGCGCTGGCGACGCGGCCGAACGTCCTGCTGTCGGACGAGGCGACGTCGGCGCTCGATCCGCAAACAACCCGTTCGATCCTCGATCTGCTCGCCAATATCAATCGCGAGCTTGGCGTCACCATCGTTCTGATCACCCACGAAATGTCGGTGGTGCGTCAGCTCGCCAAGGAAGTCGTGGTGATCGACGGCGGTCATATCGTCGAGCGTGGTCACGTCGCCGACATCTTCACGCATCCCGCGCATCCGGTCACGCAGGCCTTCCTCTCCGAGGTGATCGGCGACAGCGTTCCGGTGTCGCTTGCAAGCCGCTTGCAGCCACAGCCGGTTGCCGGTGGTCACGCCGTCATTCGCATCCAGGTTCGTGGTGCCGACGCCGGCGACACCATCGTCGGCCGCCTTGCGCGCGAGCTCTCGATCGACGTCGCGCTGCTGTCGGCCCGGATCGATGAGATCGGCGGTCAACATGTCGGCTCGTTGTCGCTGGGTATTCCCGGCGGCGAGGCCGCCGCCGACAAGGCAGCGTCATATCTCTCCCAGAACAACCTCCCGGTGGAACGTCTCGGCTATGTCGCGTGAGCTCATCAACCTGATCGTTCAGGCCACCGGCGAGAGCCTGTTCATGGTGTCGATCGCTGCATTGATCGCCACGGCGTTCGGACTTCCGATCGGCGTCTTCCTGGCCACCAGCCGCAAGGGGGAGTTGTTCGCGGCGCCGGCGGTCAACAGCGTGCTGGGCATCATCGTCAATGCGACACGCTCGACGCCGTTCATCATCCTCGTGGTTGCCATCATTCCGTTCACGCGTCTGATCGCGGGCACCTCTATCGGCTCGGGCGCGGCGATCGTGCCGTTGACCATCGCCGCGATGCCATTCATCGCACGATTGGTCGAGGCGGCGATCCGTGAGGTCGATGCCGGGTTGATCGAGACCGCATCGTCGTTTGGCGCCAGCCCTCTGCAAATCGTGCTCAAGGTCCTTATTCCGGAAGCGCTGCCCGGCCTGGTGCTTGCGCTGACACTCGCGGTCGTCAGCCTGCTCGGCTATTCGGCGATGGTCGGAGCGGTCGGCGGCGGCGGGCTGGGCGACCTCGGCATCCGGTACGGCTACCAGCGTTTCATGCCCGAAATGATGCTCGCGGTCGTCGTCGTCCTGATCGCGCTGGTGCAGACGGTGCAGACGGCCGGCGACTATCTCGCCCGCCGCGTCAACCGCCGCCTGCGCCATCGCTGAGACCGGCCACGATCTCTTCGGCGCCCTTTTCGCAATACTGACAATTCCTGTGGAGACCCAAATGTCCCTTCGTTCCATTGTTGCGTTTGCCAGCGTGCTCACGCTCTGGTCGGCCTCTGTCGCGGCGGAGACCATCAAGATCGGCGTGACGCCCGGGCCGCATGCGCAAATCCTCGAGGCCGTGAAGCCGATCGCGGTAAAGAATGGGCTCGATATCCAGCTGGTCGAGTTCTCCGACTATGTGGTGCCGAACGCAGCGCTCGACGCCGGCGATATCCAGGCCAATTCGTTCCAGAACCAGCCTTATCTGGGCAACCAGAAGGCCGATCGCGGTTACAAGATCGAGGCGGTGGGGTTGACGGTCAACTTCCCGATCGGCGTCTATTCCAAGAAGCACAAGAGCTGGGCGGACATTCCGGACGGCGGCAAGATATCGATCCCGAATGACCCCACCAATGGCGGCCGGGCCTTGCTGCTGCTGCGCGACAAGGGTGCGATCAAGTTGAAGGACGGCGTCGGGTTCAGCCCGACAGTCCTGGATGTCACCGACAATCCGAAGAAGCTCAAATTCGTCGAGGTCGATGCGGCCCAGGCGCCTCGTGCGCTCGACGATGTTGATGCCGCAGTGATCAACACGAACTATGCGACCCAGGCCGGCCTCGATCCGGTCAAGGATCCGATCCTGCGCGAGGATCCGAAGGGACCTTACGTCAACCTGATCGCGGTTCGCGCTGTGGACAAGGACAAGCCGTGGGTCAAGATCCTCGTGGACAGCTATCACACGGCTGAGGTCAAGGAGTTTGTCCTGACCAAGTTCAAGGGCGCCGTGCTGCCGAGCTGGTAGCCGCGGCCGGCGAAGACCCGCGGGCCGGAGTCACGCCACAGCCCTATTCGGCGGCATCGGAGCGGACTGCGTTCGAGCGCAAGTGCCGGTAACCCGCGCCGGGATGCGTGGCGTGAAGGCGCGGCCCGTGCTCGGGGAACAGCTTTTCCCGCAATGTGCCTTCGCGATAGGCCGTTTTGTACACGCCGCGCGATTGCAGTTCCGGCACCACGAGGTCGACAAAGGCGTCGAGCGATTCGGGCGCGACGAGGCGGAACAGGTTGAAACCGTCGACGTCAGTGTCTTCCGCCCAAGCGGTCAGCTCGTCCGCGACATCCTGGGGCGAGCCGACCACGAAGGGGGATCGTGCACCGACGCGGCTCAGTGTCGCAAGATCGCCGACCTTGACCGGGCGGTCGCTATGCAGGGTGAAGTTCTCCACCATCGACTGGATCGCGTTGCTCTCGACATATTGCACCGCCTGATCGGGGCGATAGGTCGAGAAGTCGATGCCGGTCCAGCCCGAGAGCAGAGCGAGCTGCCCGGTCTGGTCGACATGTGCGGCATAGTCCGCGAGCAGGTCTTCGGCTTCTGCCCGGGTCGGCGCGACGATCACGGTCGCGCCGGCGAAGAGGCGGATATCATAGGGATCGCGCCCGAACTCCTTCGCGGCGCTCCTGATGTCGCGGACCGCATGGGCGAGAATTGGCCTGGTCTGCCCGTTGAGGAAGATTGCCTCGGCGTGCCGTGCCGCGAAGGCGCGGCCGCGCTTCGAGGTGCCCGCCTGATAGAGCAGCGGCGTGCGTTGCGGGGAGGGCTCCGCGAGATGGATGCCGTCGACCTTGTAGTGAGGCCCTTCATGATGGACGGGATGGATTTTGGAGGGATCGGTGAAGATGCGAGCCGCGCGGTCCCGCCGCACCGCGTCGTCCTCCCAACTGCCTTCCCATAATTTATAGCTCGCAGCGAGGAACTCTTCGGCTGCCTCATAGCGTTCGTCATGGGCGCGGTTCGCGTCGAGGCCCATGCCGCGGGCGCCGCTGTCGAGATAGCCGGTCACGATATTCCAGCCGATTCGCCCGTTGGTGAGATGATCGAGCGTCGAGAAGCGTCGCGCGAGCTGGTAAGGGTGTTCATAGGTGAGGTTGGACGTGATGCCGAAACCGAGATGCCTGGTAACGAGCGCCATGGCGGAGACCAGCAAGGTCGGCTCTGCATTCGGCAATTGAACGGCGTGACGGAGCGCGGTGTCCGGATTGCTGCCGTAGACGTCATAGATGCCGAACACGTCAGCCAGGAAGATGCCGTCGAGCAGTCCTCGCTCGGCGGTCTTCGCATAATTGACCCAGTAATCGAGCGAGTTGTAGTCGAGCGAGGTGTCGCGTGGATGCGACCACAGGCCGGCCCAGTTGTGGCTAGGCGCCATCATGTTGAACGCGTTGAAGCGAAGCTCTCTCGATTTTGTCATCGACCTGTTCCGACCGTGATCGTGTCGGGATAACGTAACAGTTTGGCTGCGCGACTTTGTTTTCTATTCGAGCGGTCTGCGCAAAAATCCTGCTGCAGCGGAATTCTCTGACAGCAAGTTACGCTCATTGATGCTCGCGGGCGGGTTGGACGCGTTCACGCAGTTCGGGCCGCGAGCTATCACCGCACTGTGTGATCCGCGATCTCACGCGCCGGCACTCGCCGCCGGCACACGAAACAAATGCGTCGTGCCGGATGTTCTGTCTGAAAAATTCAGGATGTCGTGCCGCGGGACGTCAGCACGTCCATCGCTATTTTCCCGGACATCTCGACACGAGCAAAGTCGCTGCGCATCATTTCGCGACTTGCAGCGCTTGGTTCACCGATCCCAGGAGAGTTCGAAATGCCGGTCGACACGAAGAATCTCGAGACGCTCGCCCTGCATGGCGGGTCCTACCGGTCCGATCCCGCGACCGGTGCGGTGGCGGTGCCGATCTATCAGACCACCTCGTTCCAGTTCGAGAACACCGACCATGCCTCGCGGCTGTTCGCGCTGGAAGCGATCGGGCAGATCTACACGAGGATCAAGAACCCGACGGCGGACGCCTTCGAGGAACGGCTGGCGGCGCTGGAAGGCGGCGTCGGCGCGCTCGCCGTGGCGTCGGGCCAGACCGCCTCGGCCTTTGCCATCTTCAACATCGCCCAGGCCGGCGACAACATCGTTTCTTCGACCGATCTCTATGGCGGCACCTGGACGCTGCTGTCGCAAACCTTGAAGCAGTTCGGCATCGGGGTGCGGTTCGTCGATCCGGCCGATCCCGAGAATTTCCGTCGTGCCACTGACGCGAAGACCCGCGCCTATTTTGCCGAAACTCTGCCCAATCCCAAGCTCAACGTGTTCCCGATCAGGGAAGTGGCCGATATCGGCCGCTCGGTCGGCGTGCCGCTGATCCTCGACAACACGGCTGTGCCGTTGATCGCACGTCCGTTCGAGCATGGTGCCGCGATCGTCGTCTATTCGACGACGAAGTATATCGGCGGCCACGGCACGTCGATCGGCGGCGCGATCGTCGACGGCGGCAATTTCGACTGGGCGGTGCATGCCGAGCGCTTTCCGCTGCTGACGCAGCCGGACGCCGCCTATCACGGTGCGATCTGGACGGAGGCGGCCAAGCCGCTCGGTCCGATCGCCTACATCCTGCGGGCGCGCGTCAAGCTGTTGCGCGATCTCGGCGCTGCGATCGCGCCGCAAAATGCCTTCCAGTTCATCCAGGGGCTCGAGACACTGCCGCTGCGGCTTCGCCAGCACAACGAGAATGCCGTCAAGGTGGCCGACTTCCTGGCCAGGCACCCCGCCGTCTCCCATGTGATTTTCCCGGGATTGCAGGACGGCGAGAATCGCCGCCGCGCCGACACCTACTTGAAGGGCGGCTATGGCGCGCTGGTAGGCTTCGAGCTGAAGGGGGGTGTAGAGGCCGGTCGCCGCTTCATCGACGCGCTGAAGCTGTTCTATCATGTCGCCAATATCGGCGATGCGCGGTCGCTGGCGATTCATCCGGCCTCGACCACCCACCAGCAGCTTACCGGCGAGGAGCAAATCGCGGCCGGCGTCACGCCCGGCTATGTGCGGCTTTCGATCGGGATCGAGCACCCTGACGACATCATCGCCGACCTCGTTCAGGCATTGGCCCAGGCCGAGGCAGGCAGCAGCGCCCGCAAAGCGGCGTGATCGCACTTGGTAAATCAACACAGGATTGAGATGATGAAGACATTGTTGCGCCTGGCGCAAGCGGCAGGCGTTGTCCTTGCCCTGACGGCGAGCGCCGTCGCCGACGAACCCCTCAAGATCGCGACCAGCGCCGGTCCGGTCGGCCAACTCGCAGCGTTCGCTGCCAAACTGGCCAAGGACAAAGGGCAGGACGTCAAGGTCATCGAGCTGTCCGATTGGGTCGCCTTGAACGAGGTGGTCAACAGCGGTGACGTCGACGCCAACCTGTTCCAGCACGGCACGTACCTTGCGATCCAGAACAAGCAGGGCGGTTTCAATCTGGTTCAGGTCGACAAGGTCGGCGTGATCGCGCCGGTCGGGCTGTTCTCGAAGAAGATCAAGTCACTCGACGAGATCAAGCCCGGCGACAGCGTCGCGATCCCGAACGAGCCGCTCAACGGCGCACGTGGATTGATCCTGCTCGAGCGGGCCGGCCTGATCAAGCTGACGCCGGGCAAGGGCTTCGCGGTGAGTCGGTTCGACATCATCGAGAACCCCAAAAATCTGAAGATCGTCGAGCTCGATCCGGCGCAGACCTATCGCTCGCTCGACGACGTTACGCTTGCACTCGTCAACATCACCTATCTGATCCCGGCGGGCGGCGATCCGAAATCGGCGCTGCTGATCGATCGCACGGTGGATGACGGGCTGGTGCTGCGCTTCACGGCGCGGCCGGACAAGAAGGACGATCCGCGCCTCAAGGCCTTCATCCAGGTCTTCGACTCGCCTGAGGTGAAGCAATTCATCGAGGACAACCTGCCGGCGTTCATTCCGGCCGGCTTCAGCAGCTAAACGCGCGTCAGTTCACGGCGGAGCGGGTGCTGCCCTGTTTCTTCAGTGCGGGAGAGCAGGGCAGCGAGTTCGGCGCATTGATTGCGGATGTCGGGAATCGCGATGATCTCCCAGAACGCCGCGCGGGTCAGCGGGCCCACCGCGAACAGGCGGCGCGATGGGACGCCTTCACGATCGACGATCGCGCAATCGGGATCGGTCTCGATGCCGATGCAGAGCGGATCGACGCAGGCGAGGCCCCGTTGAAACAGGCTGCGCACGGCCGGATTGGGCGTCGCACGCGGATCCTTCACGATGCCGGTGCAGTCGACGACGGTGCCGACTTGCAGCTGCCTGGTTTCGGCGTCCCCGCGCAGGCGATATGCGACCGCAGCGTCGGCGCCGTTCGGTTCGATTCGAACCACCTTTGCCGCAATCAGGCTGAGCTGTCCGTCATAGAGTGCCCCGGTGATGCGGGCCTCGACTTCCGGCGCCATCCGGTGCCTATGCACATCCCACCAGGCTCGCGCATGCTCGAGAAAGCGGCGCTTCGACGTCAGCGGGAGCTCACGCCATAGCCGTTGAGTGTAGGGCCGAAGCCCGTCGATCACACCACGCCGGTCGCCGCCCTCGGCGGCATGCCGCTCGACACGCGCGCGGAGCCAACGCGTCAATTGACTGACGCTGGCACCGAACGGAACGTCGGTCTCGGCGATACGAACGGGATCGACCCGGCGATGTGGCTTGGCGAGCAGGCCGCGTCGCGACATCGCAATGATCGGCCCGCGGTGTCCATCACGCAGCAACGAGAGGACGTAATCGACCATCTGAGTCCGGTGCCGAGGATCAGGACGGTCGCGTCGGCATCGAGGGGAGCGGCCGACGGCGGCGTCCAGGGATCCGCGCGCTCCGGGTTGCTTGCGCGCATGTCGTGCCCGGTAGCAAGCACGATGGTATCACCCGCAAGGCAGCGGCCCTCGTCCAGCGTGGCGATAGCCTTGTCCGAATCCTCGCTGACGTCGACGCAGGTGCCGCGCACGATCGTGAGACGATGCCTGTCCGCACGATCGGACGCACCTTGCTCAAGCAGGCTGGCGATGTAATCGCCGTAGACCCGCCGGGGAACAAAGCAATAGGGATCAGGACAGAGCGGCACTTCGTCCTGGCGTGACACCAGCCAACGCCAGAAATGATCCGGCTGGTCCGGTAGCGCGCTCATATTCGCAGCGCGCACGTTGAGCAGATGATCGGGATTTCCGGTGTGGTAAGCGATGCCGCGGCCGATATCCGGACGCTGCTCGATCAACGTGACGCGGAGATCGCAAGATGACTGATGCAGCAATTGATACGCCAGCAAGACGCCGCTGGCGCCTCCGCCAACGATGATGACATGCCGTCCAGCGCTATCAGTCATGCTGTCCTCGACCGACCAGTCGTTGCACGAGACGTGCACGGCCAAGGATCAATGTTCGGAAACGCGGACAGGCGGCCACGCGAGAATCCTGGCCGCATGTGTCTTCGGCAAGTGTCTTGGGTCAGCCGAAACCGCCGCGCGACAGTGCCCGGTCGGCTCAACTAGCCATGCGGCCCGAACAGGAAGAGCTCGTGTAGATCACGCTGTCCATCGGGATGCGCGGCGCGGGCGAGCTTCCTGCGCCACCGCTGCAGTTGTCGGGTCATGCGACCGAGGGTGTGAAGCCAAGAGGATGCGAGACGCGTAAAACCTCCGTCGAATAGTCTTCGCTGTAAAATAGCACGTCCTGGCCCAGCTCGAACGCGAACCATGAGCAACCCGTCCAGTTTGCAATCAATGAGTCGAACCATGCCGGTTCTATGGAACGGTCATCTCGTCCGTCGAACTGACAATGGAAATTCATTCTCGGAGCGATCGCCGATCGGCGATGACATTTCGAGATCTCAGTGGTGCTTGCGGAGCGAGAGCCGCGTGAGCGCGCGCCATACCGAACGACGAAAGCTGATGTGCAACTAAGAAACCGCATGCCCCGTCGCTGCGTCTCGGCGCTTGCGGGTGGGCTCTCGTGTCGCGCATTTCGTTTGATCACCGTCCAGCATCGGTCTGACGGTCGTCATGACGGATCGGCAGCTACTGCCCGACAAGCCGGCCCCGGGCGGCTTGAGCGATGCTTGAGGTACGACCCGGGCGCGGGGCGCCCTGCGGCGAGGACGGTTGACAGGGGGGAGCGCCCACTTTAATCACCTGACTAATTAATCAATTAATTAAGGTCTGAAACCCTAGGGAAAGAATCCGCCTGATGCTGGCCGGCGTCGCTATCCGAAGCTGCTTGCCCCGCGCGGTCGCGGCTTCACCGGGCTGGACGGCCAGGCGCCCATCGGCGCCAAGCAGACCGGCCTCGAACAGACGGGGAATGGCCTTGTCCGGCATGCCGAATTCGTTGCCGCGCGGCCATGGCACAGCGCCGGCTCGATCATCATGGTCGCCGACACGGCGTGCGCCGATCGCTGCCGTCAGATCCTGCATGCAGGTCCGTTCACGCGTGCACCGCTCGGCGTTGCGCGCTCGACAGCGATGTCGCGGACCGGCGCGTCCTGCCCGAACCAGGGTGGGTTTCATTCACCCGTATGACAATGAGGAGTGAGGCGTAAACGATGGGACGTCGATCTGAGGTACTGATGGCGCAAGACACCGCCGGCACGGACAACCGGCGCGTGATACAGGTGGTATCGCGCGCATTCGACATCGTGCGTTGCTTCGAAGGTCGAAGCATACGCCTGGGCAATCGCGAAATCGCCGATCGCTGCGGTCTTCCCCGATCGACGGTCTCCCGTCTCACCTTGACCCTCACCCAGATCGGCCAGTTGATCTACCTGCCGCAAGAGCAGAAATATGCTCTCGGTCCGCACGCGGCCGCGCCCAGCGTCCCGCTGTTTGTGGAGGGGGGCGACAAGCCCGTCTGCGGCGACGAGCGTGAGCGCGTAACGGCGCAACCGTCCATGCTGATCAACTCGCGCTTCGAGTACTTTGAAGATCAGCGCAAGCCGGTTGCCGCGCCGCTTTCGGTCACGCCACACCGCTGACGCCTCGGCTTGTTCCGGGGCAGAAGACACGAAACGGTCGGGACCATTCGGCGCGAGCTCACAGTCAAGAAACATCCAAAGTAGAGGGAAACGCATGTCTGAAGCATATATCATTGACGCGGTCCGCACGCCGCGTGGCATCGGCAAGCCGGGCAAGGGTGCGCTGTCGCACCTGCATCCGCAGCAACTGGCGGCAACGGTGCTCGGCGCGATCAAGGAGCGCAACAAGCTCGATACGTCGACTGTCGATGACATCATCTGGTCGACCTCGACCCAGGAAGGCAAGCAGGGCGGCGATCTCGGACGCATGTCGGCGCTCGCGGCCGGCTACGACATCAACGCCAGCGGCACGACGCTGGATCGCTTCTGCGGCGGCGGCATCACGTCGGTGAACCTCGCGGCAGCTTCGGTGATGTCGGGGATGGAGGATTGCGTCATCGCCGGCGGTACCGAGATGATGAGCTATCAGCAGACCCTCGCAGCCGAGCGTTCCAAGGCGGGACAGCCGGCGCGGATGATGGGTTCGGGCAATCCGGCGCTTGACGAGATTCACCCGCAGTCGCACCAGGGCGTGTGCGGCGACGCCATCGCCACGCGCGAGGGGATTAGCCGGGAAGCCTGCGATGCGCTGGCGCTGGTCAGCCAGCAGCGCGCCAAGCGGGCGATCGATGAAGGTCGTTTCGCCAAATCGGTGATCCCGGTGCTCAACGACGACGGCAGCGTCGCCCTCGGTCGTGAGGAATTCCCGCGCCCCGAGACCACGGCCGAAGGCCTTGCTTCGCTGAAGCCGAGCTTCGAGCAGCTCGCCGATTTCGATCTCGGCAACGGTGTGACCTTCAAGAAGCAGATCCGGCGCCGCTACCCGGACCTCGAGTGGAAGGGCGTGCATCATGCCGGTAACAGCTCGGGCGTGGTGGACGGCGCCGCCGCGGTGCTCATCACGTCGAAGCAATATGCCGAGAAGCACGGCCTCAAGCCGCGCGGCCGGATCGTCGCCTACGCCAATCAGGGTGATGATCCGACGCTGATGCTCAACGCGCCGGTTCCGGCGGCCAAGAAGGTTCTCGCCAAGGCCGGCCTGACCAAGAACGACATCGACGTCTGGGAGATCAACGAGGCCTTCGCGGTCGTTGCCGAGAAATTCATCCGCGACCTCGAGCTGGATCGCGAGAAGGTCAACATCAATGGCGGCTCGATCGCGCTCGGCCACCCGATCGGCGCGACCGGATCGATCCTGATCGGCACGGCGCTCGACGAGCTCGAGCGCAGCGGCGGACGTTATGGTCTCGTCACCATGTGTGCCGCCGGCGGAATGGCGCCGGCCATCATCATCGAACGCATCTGATCGCGAAAGGATATTGCCATGAAACTCGATTCATCGGTCGCCGCCGTCGTCACCGGCGGCGCTTCCGGCCTCGGCGCGGCCACCTCGCGGGCACTCGCTGCGCAAGGTGTGAAGGTCGCGATCTTCGACTTCAACGAAGAGAAGGGTGAAGCCATCGCCAAGGAAATTGGCGGTGTGTTCTGCAAGGTCGACGTCACCTCCGACGAGCAGGTCGATGCGGGCTTCGCCAAGGCCCGCGCGGCGCACGGCCAGGAGCGCATCCTGGTGAACTGCGCAGGCACCGGCAACGCGGTGAAGACCGCCGGCCGGGACAAGAAGACCGGCGAGCCCACCCACTTCCCGATCGACGCCTTCAACCGCATCATCCAGATCAACCTCGTCGGCACCTTCCGCTGCATCGCCAAGTCGGCGCAGGGCATGCTGTCGCTGTCCCCGCTGGAGCACGGCGAGCGCGGCGCGGTCGTGAACACGGCGTCGGTTGCGGCCGAGGACGGCCAGATGGGACAGGCGGCCTATTCGGCGTCGAAGGCCGGCGTCGTCGGCATGACCCTGCCGATCGCGCGCGACCTGATGGCCGAGGGCATCCGCGTCAACACCATCCTGCCGGGCATCTTCAACACCCCGCTGCTGCAGGGCGCCCCGGAGAACGTCAAGGCCGCGCTCAGCGCGTCGGTGCCGTTCCCGAAACGTCTTGGCATGCCGGAGGAATATGCGCAGCTGGCGCTGACCATGATCACCAACGGCTACTTCAACGGTGAAGACGTTCGCCTCGATGGCGCCATCCGTATGGCTCCGCGCTAAGCACGGCAACAGGAGACGAAAGCGATGTCCGAAGAAACTCCGGTCCTCACTGAAGTCCGCGGACCCATACTGATCATCACGCTGAACCGGCCGGAAGCCAAGAACGCGGCCAACCTCGCCCTCTCCAAGGGCGTGGCCGCAGCGATCGACCGGCTCGACGCCGACGATGCCCTTAGCGTCGGCATCATCACCGGCGCCGGCGGCACATTCTGCTCGGGCATGGACCTCAAGGGGTTCCTGAAGGGCGAGCGGCCGTCGATCCCCGGCCGCGGCTTCGCCGGCCTTACCGAGGCGCCGCCGAAGAAGCCGTTGATTGCGGCCGTCGACGGCTACGCGCTCGCCGGCGGGATGGAGATCGCGCTGTCATGCGACATGATCGTCGCCAACCGCAACGCCAAGTTCGGAATCCCCGAGGTGAAGCGCGGGCTGGCTGCTGCGGCCGGCGGGCTGATCCGCATGCCGCGCCAGATGCCGTTCCGCGTGGCGATGGAGTTCGCATTGACGGGCGAGTTCTTCGGCGCACAGCGCGCCTACGAGCTCGGCATCATCAATCGCGTGACCGATGGTCCGGCCCTCGACGCCGCGCTCGAGCTTGCAGCCGCGATCGGTGCCAATGGCCCGCTCGCCGTCAAGGCATCCAAGCAGGTGATCGTCGAATCCCGGCTCTGGCCGGAAGACCAGATGTGGAAGAAGCAGCAGGAGATCGTCGGTCCCGTCTTCGTGTCCGAGGATGCCCGCGAGGGCGCGGCTGCCTTCGCAGAAAAACGCGCGCCGAACTGGAAGGGCAAGTAAGGCGTCGCCTGTTTCAATGACGGAGCGCCGGTTTTGATTGAAGCAGAACCGGCGCTCCGAATTTTTTTGTGCGTGCCGCGCCGCCCGCCGGCCGGTTTCCGCGCCGCTTGAGAGCGCTATTGGGTGAATGATGCGTAGCTTTACCGAAGACCAGGTCATCTTCCGCGACTCCTACCGCAAGTTCCTCGCGAGCGAGATCGCGCCCCATATGGAGGCGTGGCGGGAGGCCGGCATCGTTGACCGCAGCGCGTTCACGAAGGCCGGCGATCTCGGCTTCCTGATGATCTGGCCCGAGGAAAAATATGGCGGGATGGGCGACGAGGACTTCCGCTATGAGCAGATCATCATCGAGGAGACCGCGCGCTCCGGCTGCAAGGGCTGGTTCAACACGCTGCACAGCCGCCTGGTCGGCTCCTACTTCAAGCGCTTCGGCACCGCGGAGCAGCGCGACCGCTTTCTGCCCAAATGCGTCAGCGGCGAGACCATCCTGGCGATCGCGATGACCGAGCCTGGCGCGGGCTCGGACCTCGCGGGCATGCGGACGACGGCGGAAGACAAAGGCGATCATTTCCTGCTCAACGGCTCGAAGACCTACATCTCCAACGGCATCAATTCGGACGTGGTGATCGTGGCGGCCAGGCTCGCAGGCGCCGAGAAGAAGCACGCGATGGTGCTCTTGATCGTCGAGCGCGGCATGGAGGGTTTCGAGCGCGGCCGCAATCTCAAGAAGATGGGCATGCCGGCGCAGGACACCGCCGAACTGTTCTTCCAAGATGTGAAGGTGCCCAAGGCCAACGTGCTGGGAGAACCGGGCAGGGGCTTCTACTATCTCATGGAGGGCCTTGCCGAGGAGCGGCTGATCTCCGCGGTCGGATCGATCGCCAACGGCCGCAAGGCATTCGACATCACGCGCGCTTATGTGATGGATCGCAAGTTGTTCGGCAGGCCGCTTGCCGAACAGCAGAACACCCAGTTCCGCATGGCGGAGATGGATGCCGAAATCGACCTCGTGCAGGTCTATGTCGATCACTGCGTGGCCGAGCACAATGCGGGGCGCCTGACCAGCAACATGGGCGCCAAGGCCAAGATGATGTCGTCGGAAGTCGAGTGGAAGATGCTTGACCTCGGCGTCCAGCTGCACGGCGGCGCGGGCTATATGGATGAATATCCGATCAGCCGCATGTTCACCGACGCGCGCGTCAATCGGATCCTGGCGGGAAGCTCGGAAGTGATGCGGCTTATCATCGGCCGCGATGTCTTCTCGGAGCACTACAAGAGCATTCTGGACTAGCGGATCACAGCGACTGGCTGTCTATGACCGGTTGTCTGCCTCTCTCCGTGCGTTACGCGCGCACCTGCCTCAACGGCTCCCGGGCGTATTCCTTCGAGCGCATCAGGGCGTCGACGAAGATCGGCTCCCAGGAGCGGATGTGGCTGCGAAGCAGCGTCGGCAGCGCCTCGGTCTCGCCGGCGAGCGCGAGCTCGATCAGCCGGTAGTGCTCGGGCACCGAGGCCTGCTGCCGCTCGAGGCCGGCGCGTGAGCTGATGCCATAGAGCCGCATCTTGTCGCGCAGGCCCATCACCATCTCGGTCAAGAGCTCGTTGCCGGCGGCTGCGATGAACTCGCGATGATAGTTGCGGTCGGCCTCCAGATAGAGCTGGACGTCGTCGGTCTCGACGGCCTTGGCGATCTGGTCGGCCCAGCCGCGCACGACTGGTAGATCCTTTGGAGGATTGGCGGCGACCAGCACCGCGGCGTGCAGCTCCAGCACCTCGCGCATGTCGAACAAATTGCGTAGCTCGGTCAGCGACGGACCCACGACCTTGAAGCCGCGGTTGCGCATCGGCTCGACCAAGCCGCCGCGGCTGAGTTCGAGCAGCGCTTCGCGCACCGGCGTCGAGGAGACGCCGAGGCTCGCCGCGAGTGACGGCACCGAATACATCGTGCCGGGAAGGCTCTGCCCGGAAATGATCTCGGCGCGCACCCGCTGGAGCACCTGTTCGCGCAAATTCTGGTCCATGGGTGCCTCTCGCCGGGAGCTCCGATTCGTCCCTGATTATTACTTAGCCTTGACGCGCCCGGTAGCGTATGACGTAAATGTGTAACGCATTACAACAATGCGTCACTAGGGCTGACTTGATGATGAGACGGCGGTGAAACAGCGGCTACCCGGCTATTGCACGCTTTGTCGCTCGCGCTGCGGTTCTGTCACCGTGGTCGAGGACGGGCGCGTTGTCGGTGTAGAGGTATTGAATAACCACCCCACCGGTGGCGCGCTCTGCGCCAAGGGGCGGGCCGCCCCCGAAATCGTCGCCAGCCCGCGCCGTCTGACCGTCCCGCTGAAGCGGACCCGGCCGCGCGATGCCGCCGATCCCGGCTGGGTCGAGGTGTCGTGGGACGAGGCTTTGACCGAGATCGCCGACCGGCTCGGCAGGATCCGCGCCGAGAGCGGAGCCGAGGCGGTGGCGTTCGGCGTCACCACGCCGAGCGGCACGCCGATGGTCGACAGCTTTGAGTGGGTCGAGCGCTTCATCCGCGGCTTCGGCAGTCCCAACCTGATCTACGCGGTCGAGATCTGCGGCTGGCACAAGGACTATGCGCACGCGCTGACCTTCGGTCGCGGCGTCGGCTTTCCTGATTACGACAATGCCGATGCGATCATCCTGTGGGGCCACAATCCCGCGCGCACCTGGCTTGCGCAGGCGACGCGGATCGCCGACGCGCGGCGGCGCGGCGCCAAGGTCGTCGTCGTCGATCCCAAACCGAACGGATCGGGTCAGCAGGCCGATCTCTGGCTGCGCATTCGCCCCGGCGCCGATGGCGCGCTTGCGATGGGCGCGATCCGTCATCTCATCGCGACCGGCAGCTTCGATGCGGATTTCGTTGACGCATGGACCAATGGATCGCTGCTGGTCGATCGCGCGACCGGGCGCTTCCTGCGCGCCGACGCGCTGTGGCCGGATGGTGCGCCTGAGGCTTTCGTTCGTCTCGACGCGCTGGGCTCGCCAGAGGCTTGCGACACCCGTTACGCGCCGGAGCGCGGCGGCCAGCTTCGCGGCGCGCTGTCGATCCGTGCTTGCGACGGCCGGATGATCTCCGCGGCAACCGCGTTCGAATTGCTGGCCGAGCGCGCCGCGCCCTATACGCCGGCACTCGTCGCAGAATTGACCTGGCTGCGCGTCGATGACATCGACGCATTCAACGCGCTGCTCGCGGCCCGGCCGCGGCTCGCCTATCATTCCTGGACCGGCGTCGGTCAGCACACCAACGCCACCGCGATCGAACGCGCGATCGCGTCGCTTTACGCGCTGACTGGCGCGTGCGATCGGCCCGGCGGCAATCGCTGGCCGGTTCCGCCGCCGACGCGTGCCCTCAACGACTACAACATCCTGCCGCCGGAGCAGCAGGCCAAGGCGCTGGGCCTTGCCGAACTACCGCTTGGCCCTCCCGCGAAGGGCTGGATCACGGCGCGTGATTTCAGCCGGGCCGTGCTCGACGGCGAGCCTTACCGGGTGCGCGCACTGGTCGCCTTCGGCACTAACTTCGTCGTGTCGCAGGGCCATTCGGAGCGCAACCGCGCGGCGCTGAACGCGCTGGAATTCCAGGTTCATATCGACATGTTCATGAACCCGACCGCGGAGAGCGCCGATTTCGTGCTACCGGCCAGCACGCCGTGGGAGCACGACGCGCTCAAGATCGGGTTCGAGATCACGCAGGAAGCCGTCGAGACCGTGCAGTTTCGCCCGCGCATGGTGGAGCCGATCGGTAAAGTGAAGGCCGATTACGAGATCGCCGCCGCGCTCGCGCTCAAGCTCGGCATGGGGAACCTGTTCTTCGGCGGCGACATCAAGGCCGGCTGGAATTATCAGCTGGCGCCGCTCGGCATCGGTGTCGAGGATCTGCGCGAACATCCTGAAGGACGTCGCTTCCCGCAGGTCTTTCGCGATGAAAAATACGCCGTCACGCGCGAGGACGGAACGGCGGCAGGCTTTGCGACGCCGACACGCCGTGTCGAGATCTATTCGGAGCTGATGCTGGGACACGGGCATGACCCGTTGCCCGATCATGTCGAACCGGTCGGCAGCCCGCTCACGACAGCGGCGGACGAACGCTTTCCGCTCGTGCTCTCCACCGCTAAGAGCGGCTGGTTCGTTCACTCCTCCTGGCGGCATGTTGCCTCGCTGCGGCGAAAGTCGCCCGATCCGGCCGTCGAGATCAGCCCGCAACTCGCCGAGCGGCGCGGACTTGTGGAAGGCGACTGGGCCGTGGTGGAAACACCCGGCGGTGCCGTGCGCTTGAAGGTGCGCCTCAATGCGGCGCTCGACGAACGGGTTGTCGTCGCCGAATTCGGCTGGTGGGAAGATTGTCCGCCGCTCGGCCGCGATCGCTTGGATACGGCAGGCCTCCTCACGCACAACATCAACGCGGTGCTGCACGACGATGCGCGCGATCCGGTCAGCGGCTCCGTTCCGCTGCGCGCGATCGTCTGCGATATCAGGCGGGACCACGTGGCCAGCCGCGGTGTCTGGAGCGGCCAGCGGCGGTTCGTGGTTGGCGAGCGCAGGGCCGAGGCCGATAACGTCATCGCCCTCAGCCTGCTGCCGCTTGACGGTGGTCCGCTGCCGGACTTCCTGCCGGGGCAACACGTGATGATCGCGTTGCCTGACGCAGCGGAGGCCCGCGCCTATTCGCTGACCGGATCGGGCAACCTGCCGCAAGCGCTGTCGATCGCAGTGAAAGGACGTTTCCTCAATGAAGCGCGGAGCAGCGATGCGCCGTTCTTCATGCCGGATCGTCTGCATGGTCTTGCCGTTGGAGACCAGGTTCTGCTGGAGCCGCCGGGTGGCATCTTCACGCCGCCATTGAAGGGGCTGCGGCCGCTGGTCTTCCTCGCTGCCGGCATCGGCATCACGCCGTTCATCAGCCATCTCGAGACGCTGCAACATACAGCGCAACAAGATCGCGTGGCCGAAGTCCTGCTGCTCCACGGCTGCCGCAGCAGTCGCGAGCATCCGTTCGCGCGACGGCTCGCCGAGCTGGAAGCCAGCACACAGGCGCTGACGCGGGCGATATTCTATTCGGCCCCGTTCGCGCAGGACCCGGTCGCTTCGCAGTCGTTGCGCAAGGGGCGGCTCGATCTCGAACGGATCAGGCCGCTGTTGGCACGACGTCCGCTCGTCTACATCTGCGGCTCGCCGGATTTCGTCGCGGCGCAGATCGAGGCTGCGGTGGTGCTCGGTATCCCGCGATTCGACATCTTTGCCGAAAGCTTCGTGTCGCCGCCGTCGGTGCCGAGCGATCTTGCGCCGCGAACCATCCGGCTTGCCAACAGCAAGCAGTGCTTCTCGTGGGGACCGGAGCAGGGGACGCTGCTCGACGCCGCAAGTGCGGCGGGCGTCGCGCTGCCGAGCGGCTGCCGCGTCGGGCAATGCGAAAGCTGCGCGGTCGAGGTGGTCGATGGGGAATTCGCCCATCTCGGCCCTGTCGACGGGAGCGAGGGGCACTGCCTCGCCTGCCAGGCCGTGCCACTCACCGACCTCACGCTCGCGCTTTGATGACCAATCACGATTGAAGGCCAACCGCATCACCGGAAGGGGATCAGATTGATGACGAATGCAACGCACGACCAAACCGTGAGCCTGCGAAAACCTGTCGCTGATAACATCATGGCGCGATTTTCGCAGGCCCTGGTGGTGTTCGCGGAGCGCTGGTTTCCGGATGCGTATGTCTTTGTCCTGATCGCCGTGATCGCGGTTGCCGCAGGCGCGATCCTGCATGGCGGTTCGCCGCTCGCCGTCAGCCGCGCGTTTGGCGACGGATTCTGGAATCTGATTCCCTTCACGATGCAGATGGCGCTGGTTGCGATCGGCGGCTACGTCGTGGCGATGTCGCCGCCGGTTGCGGCCGTGCTGGCGCGGCTCGCGAGCGTGCCGAAGACCGGGCGCGGCGCGGTGGTGTTCGTCGGGATGCTGAGCATCTTTCTCTCGCTGCTGAACTGGGGCCTGAGCCTGATCTTCTCCGGCCTGCTGGTGCGGGAGATCGCGCGGCGTACCGATATCCGGCTCGATTATCGCGCAGCCGGTGCGGCTGGCTATCTCGGGCTCGGTTGTGGCTTCACCCTCGGCATCACGTCGTCGGCCGCGCAGCTCCAGGCCAATGCCGGCAGCATTCCGGCATCGCTTCTGCCGATCACCGGCGTGATCGGCTTCTCGGAAACCATCCTGACATGGCAGAACATGGTCACCGTCGCGATGGTGAGCGTCGTGTCGGCGGCGATCTGCTATTTCACGACGCCGGCTCCCGAGCAGGCGAAGACCGCGGAAGACCTCGGCGTTGCGCTCGGCGATGATCGCATCGAGGCCAGGAAGCCAGCCCGTCCGGGCGACTAGCTGGAACTCAGTCCACTGCTGACGATCCTGATCGCCCTGCTTGCCGCCGGCTGGTTGTGGCAGACGTTCCAGTCGGGCAATCCGCTGATCACGCTGTCGGGGCTCAACACCTACAATTTCGTCTTTCTCATTCTCGGCATCGTGCTGCACTGGCGGCCGCGCAGCCTGATCGAGTCCTTTTCCAAGGCGATGCCGAGCGTCTCCGGCGTGCTGCTGCAGTTTCCGTTCTACGCCGGCATCGCGCAGATCCTGACCAAGGTGCCGAACAGCAGCGGCACGACGCTGTCGGACACGATCGCGCACTGGTTCGTCGGCGCCTCCAGCAATTCCACTGTGTTCTCATTCCTGGTCGGAATCTATTCGGCGCTGCTCGGCTTCTTCGTGCCGTCGGCCGGTGGAAAGTGGATCATCGAGGCGCCCTACATCATGAAGGCGGCCAACGACATCGGCGCGCATCTGGGCTGGACGGTGATGGTCTACAACATCGCGGAGACGCTGCCGAACTTCATCAACCCGTTCTGGATGCTGCCGCTGCTCGGCATTCTCGGCCTGAAGTCGAAGGATCTGATCGGTTACACGTCGGTGCAGTTCTTCATTCACTTCCCGATCGTGATGCTGCTGGCCGCGATCCTGATGGCGACTTTCACCTATCACCCGCCCATCCTGCCCTGAGCGAGTGCGGCCGGGCACCATGACGCACGGTGCCCGGCCAGCGTCTGCCAATTCCGCTGATCGCAACCGTGATCGCCAAATCTCTGCTGTTTTGCAGGCCGGCGCGAATGGGGCATCGCGCCGGGGGGTGATCTTTGGTTGGTCATTTCATTGACCGCCGTGCGATTCGGCCGAATATTGATCCGCGCTATCCCGCGTTGTCCAAGGTCACTGCCATGAGACACTACCACCGCAGCTTGATGTCCGACATGCGAAGCCGCATGCAGCATCGCTGCGTCTCGGCGGCGACCGGCGTCTGTTGTTGATCGCTTAGACGATCCCAAGCACCCGACAATCAGACAGGAGCGCCGTCATCCGGCGATCGAGCACGCATGTCCCAAGCCCAAATTTCCAAAGCCCAAATGTCTCAAGCTTACGTCATCGAAGTATCGGATCGAACCGCGGGTATCGTTGTCAGCGACGCCAGCGGCTTCTGCTTCTTCTCCTCGGATCGCGCCTTTGACGGCCTCGACGGCGGCTATTTCGGCTCCGCTCGCGCCGCGGAGCGTGCGGTGAGGGCGCTGTTGCAGCAGCGCCGACCGGCGTCATAGATCATCCCCCACGGCATCGCCGGCGCGCCAACGTTGTTGCGGCTGCCACCAGGCAGCCGCGCGGAGTGCAATACCGTCGTGCGGAAAATGCCGCCTGCGATCGCGGATCAGGCCGGGCAAACCATCGTCAGCAGGAGGAGCGTTGGCGGCTGATTGTCGCCATTGGCGTGTTCCCAGGTCAGCAGAATGTCATGCCGATCGGCGTTCGGCGCATTCTTGTCTTTCTCTTTTACGTCGATCTTCATCGGGATCGGCGGTTCGGAGTTGAAGCACTTGCGGACGGCGGCATCCAGCAGCGTGCATTTCGTCAGCGGTACGACGCCGGCCTCGTCCTTGGAGAGGGCTGCGGTGCTTGCTTGAGTGGCCAGGTCCAGGCGTGCCTTGCCCATCTCCTTCTGCCACAACTTGCCGCTTCCGCCAGGCCATTGGTGCCTGGGCGACAGGATCGGCTGGTATTGGCCATATTCCAGCGTCTCGATGTCGACGAGATCCGACGCCTTAAGTATAGCGACGCTCTTGACCATGTTCTGCAAAGGATAGTAGTGCGCGTTGATATGATCTTTGAATTGCTGGTTATTGAATACTCTTCCGCCCATAGGATTTCCCTTTCATTACAACTTTAGCTTGCTCTGGTTATACATAAGTTATGCAACGCGGGGACGTCGAACGAAATCGGTCGCACGGCTCGAGTTGCGCCGTTTGATTTCTCGCGCCTCGACCTACCACTCAAGACTGTATCTCGTCCAGTTTAGCAACCTCTCGGGTTGGCGCGCGTGCGGGCAGACTGCACGTCCGGATTGATAAGCATGTCCCGATGGGTAATCTCTACTCTAAGCTGCTCACCGGGATGCTGAACTGGCGAGACCGCAGCAGCCTTTGAGAGCAGGAATGCTTTGCTTTGCATGCCAATCGACGATCGGAGCGGACGACAATTGGTGCGCCCAATGCGGTGCCGCCGTAGCCAAGCGCGTCGATCCCGACAGCGAACAGCGATTTGTGACGATCCTTCGCGCCGACGTGGTCGATTCCACGGGGCTCGTAGCGGACCTCGATCCGGAAGAGGCGGTCTCCCGCCTGGAGCCCGCTCTGGCCGCCATGCGCGGCGCGGTGCGCCAGTTTGGCGGAATCGTCAGCAAGGAATTGGGTGATGGGCTCGCCGCGGTATTTGGCGCCCCGATCGCGGACGACAACCACGCACCGCTTGCCTGCCACGCGGCGATCGAACTCGTTCGACGCGTGGCAGGTTTGGGCGATCCGGGACTTCAGGTTCGTGTCGGGCTCCATTCGGGGCGTGTGGTGGCCTACATGGTCGCCAGCGAATATTCCAAGGTTTATGAGATCGGGGGCGCCGCACAACATCTGGCGGCGCGGCTCGAAGCGGCTGCTGAACCGAATCAGGTCTACGCATCCGAAGCCTGTCAGAAGCTTGCTGAAGGCAACGTTCAGTTCGAGTTTCTCGGACGCAGGCAGCTCAAGGGGTTCAGCGAGGCTTTGCCGATTTACCGCGTGACGGGTGCAACCGACGTCTCCAGTTGGCGGGTGCGCCGGGCACGAAGCGTTGCGCGGTTCGTCAACCGGCTGAATGAGATCGCGCTGCTCAGACGGTTGGCGCAGGACGCCGGCCCGAACCGGCAAACGGCGCTCTTGATTGGCGATCCCGGTATCGGGAAATCGCGGCTGGTGCATGAGTTCGTTGACGAGCTCACCCGAGAGGGCTGGCTTCCGTTCCATGCCGAATGCAGCCCGAACCTTCAAGGCGCGCCGTTCAGTACGCTAAAGGCCCTGATGCTCTCGATCCTGGAGGGCACCGCGGCGGATACGGACGGCCTGACGAGCCTGACAGGGATTCAGCGCTCGGCCATCGACGCGGTGCTGGACCGTCCGATCTCGGATCCGGAATGGGGCGAACTGGAGCCGCATGCGCGCGGCCGCGCGATCAGCGAAGCAAGCTGTGCGATTCTCGAAAGCCTGGTTGTTCGCCGGCGCACGGTGATCCTCATCGAGGATCTGCACTGGATCGATCGCGCCAGCGAGACGGTCATGGCGGCACTCGCTTCGCTGCAGGTACCCGGGCTACTTGTGCTTCTGACCAGCAGGCCGATCGGAATTCCGGATTGGGTTGCGCGCTGTAACGCTGAAATCGCGGCGTTGCGTTCGCTCGGCGAGGACGCAGGACGGGAGATGCTGGACGACATCTTGGGGCGGTCCGCGAACATGGCCGATTTGAAGAGCCGCGTCGTGCTTCATACGGCCAGCGTGCCGCTTTTCATTGAAGAGGTTTGCCGCAGCCTAAAGGACCGTGGAGTCCTTCGCGGGCATTGGGGCGATCTGGCGCTTGCGCGTCCGGTTGGCGAGCTAGGAATTCCGAGCAGCATCCAGGGCGTTATCGCCGCGCGCCTGGATCGCATATCGAAGGAGGAGCGTTCGCTGTTGCAGATTGCAGCGGCGCTGGGCCCCATTCGACAGAATCTTTGCTGCGCGATGTAGCCGGCCTGCCGCAGGAGATCCTGCAGCGCTGCCTGGCTGCTCTCGATCGGGCCGAGTTTCTCGTGAGGATCGATGTCGAACAGGATGGCTTGATCGAGTTCCGGCACGAAATGGTTCGCCAGGTGACTTATGACTCGATGGTCGAAAAGGTGCGAGAAAGCGTCCATGCGCGTATTCTTGCGACAATGGAGGGCAGTGGGAGTTCGCATGATGAGCCCAACAGGCTCTGCTACCACGCAACGCGGGCGAAGGATTGGCAAAAAGCCTTCGCTTACGGCAGGGTCGCCGCGAGGAAAAGCCTGGCGCGATCGGCATTTTCCGATGCAGCTAACTACTTCGAGATCGCGATGACCGCGCTTGATAAGGTGCCATTTACTCGCTTGCGTGAAGCGGATGCAGTAGACATTCGTATCGAGGCGCGCACCGCGTTCATGAGCGCGGGCAAGGTCGCCGAATGGTTCGACCTTGGAAGGGCCGCGGAGGGTCGCGCCAACGCAATCGATGATATCGGGCGGAAGGTTGCGGCGATGGCAGTCAGGTCGGGGGCGCAGAACTTCTACGGCACGCCGATCGAGGCCATCGAAACCGGCGAGGAGGTTGCTCGCTTAGCGGGAGAGTGGGGCAATCCAGGTTGGCTCAACCTTGCTCAATACAGCCTTGGCCAAGCCTATTTCATTGCCGGGCGTTATCGCGACGCAGAGCAGATGCTGGGACAGGCTTGCCTCCGCCTGTCCGGGCCGGATGCCAGCGCGCCGCCCGGGACGACGCCGAAGACCCTCGAGCTGCTGTCCTGCATGATGAAGAGCGTAACCCACACGACCTTGGGAGAGATTGATACGGGGGCCGAGTTTCATCAACGCGCGTCAGCAATCGCCGATGAGAGCAACAGGCCATTTGATCGCGTTGGCGCGGGCTATAGCGGTGGTTGTCTGGCGCTCGGGCGGGGCAATCTTGGGGAAGCAGCGGCGATTCTGGAGGACGCTTTTGCCATTACACAAAAGTATGGAATTCGCCTCTTTGTGCCGGTCATCACCTGCCATCTCGGTATTGCCTATCTGGAACAGGGACGTCTCGCTGACGCGCGGGTGACGCTTGTCGAAGGTCGAGAGGAAGCCAGATCGGTGGGCTATACCTCGATCGTGCTGCGTACCTCGATCTACCTGGCGCTGGCTCTCAGCCGGCTCGGCGATGCACAGGCTGCGTTGAAGATGCTGCGAGAGGCCCGGAATACCGCCCGTCAGCAGGGATTTTCCGGCCTGGAAGCCGAGGCGTTATTCGGAGAGGCGACGATATCGCCGGCGTCAAATGAGAACGACAGGACTTCCATTCTGCATCAGTTGCGCGCAGCGATTGCGATTGCGTCGAGCAGCGGCGCGAAGCCGCTGCTGTACCGGGCTGAAGCGCTTCTGAACGGAATGATGGATAATTCTCACGGAAACGTTTGACGTAGTTTGGATGCTGCGGCGGGATCGCCGACGGCGCCTCATGTGTCTACGGCAGTTGTCGTGCATCAACGTTAACGGGCGGCCGCCGTCTAGCGGCCGCCCACGGCATGTCTGTCAGGTGAAAAGCACTTTCATTGACAACTTGGCTGAGCGCAGCCCGTGTTAGTCATTTAGTCGCGGATGGACACATGTCATCCTTTGCTCGACGATAATTGGTGCGCTTCAGCCGAAGTCTGCGTAGGTTGAGAGGTCGGCTTGAATGGACAAACCATGGTCAACCGGAGGAGCGTCGGCACCTGATCTTCGCCGTTCCCGTACTCCCAGACCAATCTGATGTCGTGCAGATCGGCATCGGGCGCGTCTTGCTTCTGCTCCGCCACATCGATCAGTATCGGAATCGGAGGCTCCGAGTTGAAGCACTTGCGAACGGAGGCGTCCAACAGCGCGCATTTTGTGGAGGGGACGACGACGCGCTCGTCGTTGGACAATGGGGTGGTGTTGGGTTGGGCGGAAAGTTGAATGCGAGCCTGGCCTACGCTCCTGTACCACGCCTTGCCAACGCCGCGGGGCCAGCTCTCCGTTGGCGATAGTATCGGCTGATACTGACCGTACTCCATTGTCTGGATGTCGATCTGATCCGATCTGTCGAGCTATGACACCGGCACGGGCTCGCTGACGGCATCAGACACCAGCTACTACAAGGGTGACAGCGAGATCGCATCGGTGCGCGTGTCGGACAGCCAGTCGGTTTCCTACGGCGTCACCGCTGATAATCCGGCCTTCGAGCAGGTCATGCGGCTGTTGAAATACGTCGGCAACCGCACGACGTTGTCGTCGAGCGATGTCTCGCAGGCGCTCGACCTCGCCAGCACTGCGCTGGATGCAACGTCGACCGTGCAGGCAAAGCTCTCGACCTCGGCGGCGCAGATCGAGACCGCCAGCACGGACCAGAGCGACTACCAGAATTTTGCGAAAACCCTGTCGACCAACCTCACCAGCGTCGACGTCGCGGCGGTGACGGCGCAGCTCTCGACCTATCAGGCGCAGCTGACGGCGTCCTATTCGGCGATCTCCAAGATCCAGAGCATGAACCTGGCGAGCTATCTGCGATAGCCGTCTGTCCCCGGCGTCATCGGTTCAGGATCTTCAGCCAGACATCGCCGAGAACGATCGGTTCGCGCGGCGCGAGCCAGGTAAGACCTGCGGTCTTGCCAAGCTCGGCGATAGTGCCTTTGGCTTGCAGGTCGGACAGCACCTTGTTGACGGCCTCCAGCAGCGCCTTCTCGGCTTCGAGCGCAACGTAACCGCGGTTGGCGCCGATCGGATAGTAATAATCCGAGGCCGTGATCCTGGTGTCGGGATGATCGGCGCGGTAGGCGTCGAACCGGCGCAGGTCGAGCAGGGTGGCGTCGAATTCACCGCGCTCGAGCTCTCCCAACAGGTCGCTACGCCCGGGAACAAGGTGGGTGATGTCTTCGATCAGCCTTCCCTTGTCGAAGGTCATCAGGATGGCATCGCCCAGCGTGCCGCTTTCGATCGTCAGGCGAAGGCCGGCGAGATCGCCGATATCGGTAACCTTGCGGTCCTTGAGCTTGTCCTTGGCCTTGGGACCGAGCACGACGGTCATCGGCGAATAGATGTAGGGCTGGCTTGGCGCTAGCACGCCGATCGGGATCCGCCGGCGGCGATCGTCGCGCGTGGCGCCATCGAAGTCCGGCAGCTTGGCCGTCGCGACGCCCGGCGTCTTCAGCGAGTCCGTGGTGAGGGCGTAGCCGCCGACCAGCGAGCATCGCCCGTCCGACAGCAACGCATTGGCTTCCAGCGCGGGGCTCGAATCCTCGTCGAGCTTGCTCTCGAACCACTGGATCTTGAGCGGCCGTCCGAGCCGCCCGGCGATGGTCTGCGCGAGCGCGACGTCGAACCCGGCATCCGGCTTGCCGCGTTGATGCGCAGACAACGGCGGGAGATCCTCGTCGAGGCATATTTTGAGCGGCGCGTCGGCCGCATGCGCTGCCGCCGTCATGGCGAGAAGCAAGGCTGCCGCGGCGCCCGCCCGGAGGGCTCTCACGGGCGCCCTCATGGGGTCCTCCGGCTCGACAGGAAGGCCCAGACGTCGGCGATCTCCTGCTCGCTCAGGATGTCGGCCCAGGGCGGCATCTTGCCGTTCTTGCCTTGCTTCACGGTGGTCACAAAGCGTGTCTTGTCGTCGGGAAATGCGCGCAGGTCCGGCGTGATGGTGCCGGAGTTGACCATGTTGGGCCCATGGCAATGCGAGCAGTTCTTGGCGTAAGTGACCTTGCCCTGGTCGGCCTGACCCTGAAGGTCGATTGCACTGGTTTGCTCTGCGGCTGCCGGGATCGGCGTGATCAAGGCCGCCGCGACGGCGGCGAAGATCGCCGCCGTCAATAGGATTACTCTCTCAGTCACGTGTGCTCCGCGCTCAGTTCTTGACCGCGAAAACCCACAGCGAGCCGCCGGGTGGGACCTTGGCAAGCCGCTCGTCGCCAGAGAACAGCGAGTAGACGCCGCCATAGCCCGAGGTGACGGCGACATACTGCACACCGTCCTGCTGCCACGTGACGGGTTGTCCTTCGATGCCCGAGCCGGTCTGGAACTGCCAGAGCTTCTTGCCGGTGTCGGCGTCGAACGCCTCGAATTCGCCGGTCAGCTGACCGGAGAACACCACGCCGCCCGCGGTGGAGAGCACGCCCGAGAAGCGCGGAATATCGCTCGGCGCTTCCCACTTCGCCTTGCCGGTCATCGGATCGATCGCCTTGAGATGGCCGCGCGGTCCGGTGCCCCATTCCCAGGGATCGGTGAGGTCCATGCCGAGATACCACTCGCCCTGCTTGAACGTCACCGGTTCGGACTTGTACTTTCCGCCGAAGGCGAGCGTGTTGGCGTAGGCGAGGCCGGTCTGCGGATTGAACGACATCGGCTCCCAGTTCTTGCCGCCGAGGATCGACGGGTAGACCGTGACTTTCTTGCCCTCACGTGCATCCTTGACGACGTCGGTCTCGATCGGCCGCCCGGTCTTCAAGTCAACTCCGGTGGCCCAGTTGACGTTCACATAGGGATTGGCCGCGAGCAGCTTCCCGTTGGTGCGGTCGAGCACATAGAAGAAGCCGTTGCGGTTGGCATCCATCAGCACCTTGGTCGGCTTGCCCTCGACATTCATGTCGGCGAGCACCATCTCGGCCACCGAGTCATAGTCGAACGGATTGTTCGGCGAGAACTGGTAGTGCCACTTGATCTTGCCGGTCTTCGGATCGAGTGCGAGCACCGAGCAGGTATAGAGGTTGTCGCCCGGACGCACCGCGGAGTTGAACGGTCCGGGGTTGCCGATGCCCCAATACACGGTGTTCAGTTCGGCATCATAGGAGCCGGTGATCCAGGTCGACCCGCCGCCCAGCTTCCAGGTGTCGCCCTTCCAGGTGTCGCCACCGGGCTCGTCCGGAGTGGGGATCGAGTGGGTACGCCAGAGGCGCTTGCCGGTCGCGGGATCCCAGCCGTCAATGAAGCCGCGGGTGCCGAACTCGGCGCCGGAGATGCCGGTGATCACGACGCCGTCGGCGACCAGCGGCGCCACCGTCATCGAGTAGCCTTCCTTGATGTCCGCAGCCTTTTCGCGCCACAGCTCCTTGCCCGTCTTGGCATCGAGCGCGATCACATTGGCGTCGAGCGTGGTGCGGAACAGCTTGCCGTCATACAAGGCGGCGCCGCGATTGATGATGCCGCAGCAGACGATACGCGGCGTCTCGGCGGGATACTCGACCTTGGTCTTCCAGATCTGCTTGCCGGTCTTGGCGTCGATCGCAATCGTGGCATTGTGGGTGGTGACGTAAAGAACGCCCTGGTAGACGAGCGGCTGCGATTCCTCGCTGCGGTCGTCGTTCAGGCTGTAATTCCAGACCGGGACCAGATTCTTGACGGTGTCCTTGTTGATCTGGTTCAGCGTCGAGAAGCGCTGAAGATTGTAGCCCATTCCATAATTGAGAACGTTCGCTGTATCAGTCGCACCCTTGACCAACTGCTCGTTGGTCTGAGCGCTTGCACCATAAGATGCAAGAATCACGAGGCTTGCGGCCAGCGCAATGCGTCTCATCATATCCTCCCAATGAACCTTTTCCGCACGCCTATTCCTGACGTTGCGGACGGAACCATCCCCCTGAAACCAAAACGGGTCAATACGAAAACGTGAACGAACCCCAGCCAGCCTCCGGAGGCCGGTCGAAAGCTTCAGGTTTTTGCTGATACGCCCGTAGCTTACCGTGGCATGGAATACACAACGCCACGTGTGACTCGCCGCTATGCCGCAGCGCGAACGGTTCGGTCAGCTCGACGGCGCATGCGGACAGGCGCTCGCACGTGGCTTGGTGCCCCGCTTGTCCGGCGGCACATTGCAATTGTCGATGCGCTGCTCGTCGGTCCATTTGCGTCCGAGCCGCTCCTTGCCGGTGAGCGTGCGCTGCTGGACACCCTCTGCCGATGGTGCAGGGGTCCTGTTCTGCGCGGACGCAGGTGCGGTCAGACCGAGCGCAATGAGGCAGCCCAACGTGGTCCTGCAAATATCGCTCATGGGTCACCTCGCTCGTTCCGGTGCAATGCCATCCGAACGTCACAGATGATCCGCGAGGCGGTTTCTTTCCACCCGAAACCCGACAGGTCTCGCTGGTTGCTCTGGCTGTGGGAAGCCTCGTCGAAGCTGCTATGGTAGCTTCGATCGCAGGGCGCGCTCCGTATCCTTGCCGGAGCGCACTCAAGGGAGACCAATGATGATTTCGCGCCGATCGCTTGCTTTGACTTTGGCCGTGGCCGTGCTGTCAGGTTCCGCTCTGGCCGCATCGGGTAGTGGCAGCGCGCTCAAGATGCTCGATCCCGACAATGACGGCAACCTTGCCGAGGCCAAGAAGGCCGCCGCCGATCTGTTCGCGAAGCTCGATCCCGATCATGATGGCACGCTCGACATCCGCGAATTGCGCGGACGGCTGACCGCGAAAGAACTGGCGAAGGCGGATCCAGATCACGACGGCACCCTGACGCTCGACGAGTATCTCGCGGTCGTCGAGCAGCGGTTCAAGGCCGCCGATCCCGACAATGACGGGACGCTGGATGCGAAGGAGTTGAAGTCGCGCGCCGGCCGCGCGCTGCTGCGCCTACTCAAATAGGTCCGTGCCTGCGAATCGTGTCGGGCGGATTCCGCCTATCGGTGCTGGATTTCGCGCATAACAAAAAAGTTGCGATTTCGCTCTTGGGCAAGACTCGGCCGGCGCAATCGGGTCTGCTTATGGGTGCGTCGCCGCCCGGCAGCCGGAAAATGCCTGACAGATCAGCGTCGGGGTTTCCCAGCCGTTTCAAAGCCGGGCGGACGTCAGCGAGCCATCGTCCGCTTCGGCATGCCCAGCAGCGAAGTCGGGTCCTTACCCGGCCGGCTTGCGCCCTGGAACAGCCAGCCCTAGCTTGCCGCGCGGCGCGACGCTTGCGCCAACTTAGACTTGGGAGAAGGAAATGGCCTGGAAAACACCGAAGATCGTCGAAGTGCCGGTCGGCATGGAAATCAACATGTACGCCTGCGCAGCGCGCAAGTAATCCGAGACAAGTAACGCGAGACAGTCTGCCCGGCTCGTGCGGCTTGCTGCATCGAGCCGCGGCAGGCGTCTTTCGCGGCCGCGATGCCGCCGCTACAATTTCCCGCAGATCCTTCCCATAAATGCGCTGAAATCGAGACCACCTGCGCGATTGGCGGGCCGTCCTGCTTTGTCCTACAGTGCGGCTTGAGGCGGTGGTCCGGGGACGATGAGTTTCGAAATCAAGCGAGGGCGTTGGGTGGGCGTGCTGTGCGCGGCGATTGCTGGCGTCGCAGCGGTGCTGCCGCTCGGCGCCTACGCCGAGGGTTTTGATACCGAGCACATCTTCGGCTTCATGATCGGGTCCGATGTGGGCGACGTCGGCGAGCGGGAATTCCAGAGCCAGAGCACCGGGCGCTTCGCCAAGGACGGCGGCCGCTACCGCGCGCTCAATCAGGAAATGGAGCTTGAACTCGTTCCGGCGCCGAATTTTCGTGTCGAGCTCGGCACGTCGTTCAGCGCGTACGATATCAACCGCGTCCCGGGCTTTGACGATCGCCGCCAATTGTCGTGGCAGAGCGTCTCGGTCGATTTTCGTTATCGCTTTCTCGATCGCGAGGCGGCGCCGTTCAGCATGACCGTCGCGTTGGAGACACGCGCCGGCCGCGTCGACGAAACGACGGCTGCGGCCGTCCGCAGCTACGGGACCCAACTCACGGTGGCATTCGACCGCGAGGTGATCCCGAATTTTGCGGTGGCGGCCCTCAACGTCAGCTATGAGCCGGAATGGACGCGGATGCCGCGCACCGGCACTGCAGAGCAGGATGCCACGATTGGCGTCGCGTTTGGGCTGATGGCCAGGGTGAGGCCGGATATCCTGATCGGCGGCGAAGCGCGCTATTTCAGGAAGTATGAGGGGATCGGCCTGGACGAGCTGTCCGGGCAGGCGCTGTTCATCGGTCCCACCGCCTATTTCCAGCTCTCGGAGCGCTCGCGCCTGACCGCGACCTGGAGCGTCCAGGCCTGGGGGCAGCGGGCCGGCAGCAATGCCGCCCTCGATCTGGTCAATTTCGAGCGTCACCAGGCGCGGCTGGTGTACGGTCTGAATTTCTAGAGCCGGATTCCCAGGCCTTGTCACGGGCCTGTGAAACCCTGACCTGGCTGATTACGTATTCCATCGTGCTATCTATTTCATGAGCACGCCTAGGGATCGCGCATGAACCCGATTGATCTGATCGTCACTGTTTGTGCCGTGCTGTCGCCCGCCACCTGCGAGGAGCAGCATCTGGTGTTCAACTGGAACGGTTCGCTGCAGCAATGCGCCATGGCCGCGCCGCCTTACATCGCGCAATGGGTTGGCGAACATCCGAAATGGACCGCGGTGCGATGGCGGTGCGAATATCCACACACCAACGATCGCGCCAGCACGGACGGCAAACCGCCGGCGGGCTAGCTGCTATTTGTTGCAGTCATTCAGATCCTTGTCGGACACCGAAAACACGGCATCGGCCTTGATCTCGATGTCGCGAACGAAGCACTGCCTGGCGCCGCTGTAGCCGACCTTGGCATCGTAGCGACCGGGCTCGACGCCGGTGATCCGCAAGCGTTCGTCGTGGTCGACTTCCTTGTCCTTGTCGTTGAGCGTCTGATTCGGGCCCCACTCGTTCTTGCCCGCCGGTGACAGCTCGAAGCTCGAAATCGTGGCGCTGGTCAGATTCCACAGCCGTATGCCCTTGCCCTTGCTTTGGGCGAGCGCTGTCGCCGGCAGGACAAGTAACGCAACAGCAACAGCAATCAACGCACGCGCCATCCAACCTCTCCCTTACGCTTTCGTCCAAGGATGACGGCGTCTCACATATTTGCAAGGTCCAACTGTGAGAGCTGCCGCTTGATTTCGTCGATCTCCGGCTCGCCGCGCACCGCGCGCGGCGCGGCGATGGTTTCGACGTGAAGGATTCGAGCCGGTCGCGGCGACAGGAAGAACAGCCGGTCGCCGAGGCGGACTGCGTCGTCGAGATCGTGGGTGACCAGCAGCGTCATCATCTCCCGGCTGGCTACCAGCGTGGCGATCTGGTCGCGCAGCCGCCCCGCAAGTGCATTGTCGAGCGAAGCCAGCGGCTCGTCGAGGATGAGGAAGTCCGGCTCGATGGCGAAGGCGCGGGCGAGCGCGACGCGGCGGGCGAGGCCGAGCGACAGCTCACCGGGAAAATGGTTGCGGTGCACGCTCAATTCGAGCACCTCGAACAGCGCCGACAGCGTGCCGTCGTCGACATGCGGTGCGGCGATCCGCACATTCTCCTCCACGGTGCGCCAGGGCAACAGCCGCGGCTCCTGAAACACCATGCCGAGGCGCATGCCCGGGGAGCGCGCGATATGGCCCTGGTAGTTGGCGTCGAGCCCGGCGAGAATCCGCAGCAGGGTGCTCTTGCCGCAGCCCGACGGTCCGAACAGCACGCCAACCTCGCCGGCGTTCAACGTGAAGGTGACGTTGTCGAGCACGTCGTGCCGCTTTCCGGCCGCACTCGCAAAGCTCTTGCCTGTGATATTGACCTCAAGCTGCACGGAGCCGCCACCGCGTTAGCCTGGTTTCAAACGGCTGCACCAGCAAGGTCTCGATGACGAGCACGACACCGGCAAAGCTCAGCGAGTAGGCGAGCAGCAGGGGGATGTCGAACAGCTGGAAGGCGACCCCGATCTCGAAGCCGACGCCGTTGGGGCGGCCCAGATATTCTGCGACCAGCACGATCTTCCAGACCAGCGACAGCCCGGAGCGCGCAGCGGCCGCAATGTAGGGCGCAAGCTGCGGCAGGACCACATGCCGGAAGGCGCGGCCGCGCGGCAAGGCAAAGGCCGTTGCCATCTCGTCGAGCGCAGGATCGAGCGCGCGGGCCCCCTCGCGCAGGGTGACGACCGCGGTCGGCAGCTTGTTGATGGCGATGGCCGTGATCGCGGCGACCTCGGTCAGCCCGGCCCAGATGTAGGCCAGCACGATGACGACCAGTGCCGGCAGGTTGAGCAGCAGGATCAGCCAGGGATCGCCAAGGCGATTGGCAAGCGACACGCGGCCCATTAGATAGCCGATCGCCGAGCCGAGCGCCATGGCAAGGGTGAAGGCCAGCGCGACACGCGCCAGCGTTGCGCCGAGATTGACGAACAGCGCGCCCGATCGCGCTTCGGCGATGAGGACCGACAGCACCGCCGGCGGCGCCGGCAGCTTGGTATCGCCGATCAACAGCGAGGCAATCCACCAGGTCGCGATGAACAGCGCGAATGACAGGAGGCGCAGCACCGCTAGTCTCCCGGGATCGCTTGATAGAACGTGCCGGGATCGAGCTCGGTCGCGGTGCCGACGAGATCGCGGCCGCCGAGCTGCGCCAGCACCCGGTAGAGCACGCGAGCATCAGCCTCTTCGTCAGCGATCGGACGGCGTGGGATACCCTCGCGGTAGCGGTCGCGATAAGCGCGCAGCGTCGCCGCATCCTGCGCGCCGGTCAGCGGCGCAATCGTGTCCCATTCGGCATCCGAGGTCGCCAGAATCTCTTTCGCGGCACGCGTCACGGCGATGAAGCGGGCCACCAGATCCTTGTTGGCATTGGCCCAGGCTTCGTCGAACACGTAGCCGATCATCGCGATGCGGCCCTTGCTGCCGAGCTTTTGCAGGACCTCCTCCATGCCGGCGAGCCGGCGAAAGCCCTTGGCTTCAAGCGCCGCGCAGAAATTCCAGTAGTTGAGCGTCGCGTCCATCTCGCCACCGAGGGCCTTGGCGGCCAGCAGCGGCGGCGCGCCGTAGACGATGGTCGACTGCGACTTCAGGTCGACGCCATCCTGCTTCAATGCGGCCTGCAGCAGCAGCCAGTTCTTGTCGATCGCACCGCCGGCAATGGCGAGCTTGCGCCCCTTGAGGTCCGCCAGCGTCTTGAGCGGTGAGGCGGCTGGGACCATCACAGCGCCCAGCGCGCTCGAGTACGGATAGAACTGCAGCTTGGCGCCGAGCGAGCGTTCGCGCGACACCCAGGGCCAGTCGGATACCATGACGTCGGCCGAGCCGGAGCGCAGCGCGATCTTGCCGGCCTCGGGGCTGGCGAGCTCGACGACATCGATCGACAGATTGGCCTTCTTGTCGAGACCATGGGAACGAATGACGGCCAGTTCCCAGGCCAGCGTTCCGGTCTTCTGCGCTGCAACGCGGATGGTCTCCGCGTTGCACGAGGTGCCGAACTGCATGACCGCCAGAACTGCCGCAGCCAACACCGTGCGTACAGAGATGATCATCGTTTCTTGAGCCACTTCCCCGAATGTTTTCTTTTCTGATCAACATCCATAGCATAGCTTGCGGAAAGAGAAGAGGAAGCAGGACCATGGCAGGAGCTGGCATGCTACGACCGATTGTCGCCGTCCTGGTGCTCGGCGGGACGGCCGTCAGCGTGCGGGCCCAGGAGATCAATGACTATCCGACCTCGGCGCGGGCCGAATATGTGTTTGGCTGCATGAAGTCCAATGGCGAATCCCGGCAGTCGATCGAACAATGTTCCTGCTCGATCGACGTGGTCGCCTCGATCATCCCCTATGATCGCTACGTCACTGCCGAGACTGTGCTGAGCATGGCGCAGGTGCGCGGCAATCTGGGCGGCCAGTTCCGCTCGTCCGAGCAGGCCGCCAACGCGCTCAACGACCTCAGGCGTGCGCAGGCCGAGGCCGAAGTGAGGTGTTTCTAGCGTTGATCGTGGGATCGCGAACGCGTCAGGTCCCGGGATTCTCGACCTTCCATTCGTGGCCGAAGACGTGCCCGTCGGTGTCCTTGGCCTCGGCACGGAAATGCTTGGCGCCATTCGAGACGTAAGTGAAGCGGATGTTGGGGTCCTCGGAAATCGAGATCCCGCCCTCCATCGTGAGCACCGGACTGTCGTCCTGCCAGATGTGCAGCTCATTGACGAAGAAGGCCGGGATATAGAGCTGCGTGACCTGGTCCATCTGCAGGCCTGAATTATTCGGATGCCCGATCATGATCTGGGCCTCCCGTGTGCTCGTCGCCGGCCCCTGTTCGGACTTTGTGAATTGCCGGTAACGCATCTGGCCGAGCCGGTTCTTCGCTTCCTCGACGTTCTTGCCGGCCGGTGCCGAGCAGCCGCCGGATGCTTTCACATACACCTTGCTGACATAGAGCTTGCCGTCGCTGAGCTCCGCGACGGCGTGCACATTGGTGTAGTTGTTGACGCGGACGCGGGTCGAGATCTCGGTGACGTTGGCGTCCGGCCCCAGCGTGAACTTCGCGGCCATCGGCGCCGGGTTCTCGTCGATCACAAGCGTGATCGCGACGACGCGGCGGCTATCGCCAGGCTGCAGCTTGGTGCGCAGCGTCACCGGAACGATTGCGGCGTCTTCCGCGCGCGCCGGCATCTCGATGCCGATGATATCGTTGCCGTCATTCATCGGACGATTGCTGAAGATGTCCTGGACGAGACCCGGCCAGGGATCATAGGTCTCAGCCGCGGGCGCAGCGTGTGTCCCCAGCGCGATCGCAAGAAGGCTGGCGATGCAAAGCAGGCGGGCGCGATGTCCAGTCATGTTCGCGAGATCCTATGCAGCCGCGTCATTATAGGACCAACAGCTACTCCCATTCAATTTCCGAGAATGCTGCAGTTGCGTTGCGGGCGTTGTAATCGTCGAACAATTGCCAGCGCGGCCGCTCGGCTGCCGCGGCATGCTCCGCCGCGGCCGTGATCGGCTTGCCGCCTGCGACCAGCGCGCGGACGTCCGCGGCCAGCGTCTCAAGGTAACGCCGCTCGTCGGCAAGCGCTGCAGGCGACGCACTCACGGGTCCGTGACCAGGAACCACGCGCTCGGCAGGAATAGCCTGGAGATCGTCGAGCGCACGCAGCCAGCCCTTGAGGCTGCCGTCGACCACCGGAATATGCTCGAGGAACACCAGATCGCCGACGAACAGGGTGCCGGTGCGCTCATCGAACGCGGTGAGGTCGTTGTCGCTGTGGGCGGGTGGCCATGCCTTCAAGGTGAGGGTCCGTCCGCCGAGGTCGAGCTTCAGCGTGTCCGTGACCAGCACGGTCGGCGGAATGATGCGGACCTCGTCGATCAACGCATCGCCCATGGTCCGACGAAAGCCGTCGAGATAGAATTGCCCGCGTGTCGCCAGCGCGCGGGGCAGGGCCTTGTGGCCGACGAAGCTGGTACCGTCAGCCGCGAACGCCGCGTTGCCGAAGCTATGATCCGGATGCGCGTGGGTGTTGATCACATAGCGGATCGGCTTGTCACTATGGCTGCGCACCGCGGCGAGCAATCGCCGTCCTTCGCGGACACTGCCACCGGTGTCGATGACGGCAATGGCGCTGTCGCCGACCACGAAGCCGACATTGGCGATGGCGCCTTCGTTGTCGCGCGTCATCAATGCAGTGACCCCGGTGTGAACGAATATTCCGGGGGCGACTTCGCTCACAGGCAATTCCGCCTCTTGAGCCCGCGCTATGGTCGGCGCCCAAAGCATCAGGAGCAGCGCAAGCACCGAACCGCCATGAGCCATGTTTCCGCCTCAGTTTTTCCGGGACGCGCGATCGATGTCGTCGCGCTCCAGTTTGCGCTGCAACAAGCAACGCGGCACCGTCGCGATCATTATCCCTGTTGCACGCCATGGTGCGCCGGGCAATCGGTGGATGGCGGCAATCTGTCCGATCAAGAGGAGACCGCGCGATGAGAGTTATCGGATGCCGTCCTGTTCTGCTCGCGCTTGCCGGCTTCATCGTCTGTTTCGCCGGCCGCGACATCGCGCGTGCGCAGGTCAACGAGCAGAGCGAACTCTCCATCGAGCTGGTCGATCCCAAGGTGCTTCGCATCTGCGCCGATCCGCGCAACCTGCCGTTCTCGAATGACAAGGGCGAGGGCTTTGAGAACAAGATCGGCGAGCTGTTCGCCGAGAAGCTGCAAAAGAAGCTCGATTATATGTATTTCCCGCAGGCGACCGGCTTCGTGCGGATCACGCTCGGCTCGCATCGCTGCGACGTGATCATGGGCTTTCCGCAAGGCGACGACCTCGCGCAAGGGACCAATCCGTATTACCGCACGGCCTATGCGATCGTCGCCAAGCCGGGCAGTGGACTTGATGAAGTCACCACGCTCGAGGATGAGCGGCTGAAGGGCAAGCATATCGGCATCGTCGCTGGAACGCCGCCCGCGACCAACATGGCCATCAACGGCCTGATGACCAATGCGAAGCCATATCCGCTGATGATCGACACGCGCTACGATTCCTCGGCCGAGGCGATGATGAACGACCTTGAAAAGGGCGAGATCGACGCCGGCATCCTGTGGGGGCCGATGGCCGGCTTTTATGCCAAGAAGGCAAACCCGCCGCTGCATGTCACGCCGCTGCTCAAGGAGACCACGGGACCGAAGCTGGTCTATCGCATCGGCATGGGCGTGCGAGCGTCCGATCAGAACTGGAAGCGGCAGCTCAATCGCCTGATCCAGGAGAACCAGCCGGCGATCAACAAGATACTGCTCGACTTCGGCGTTCCGCTGCTCGACGAGAACGACCGTCCGATCGGGCCGGAGACCGCGACCAAATCGCCATGATCAGGCTCGCGGCCATGCTTGCGGTGATATTGCTCGCCGCTTCGCATGTCCGCGCGCAGGACCAGCCCGTAGAGCCCGAGGGGTATCGCACCGAGGATTATCGCACGGCGGTGCCGGCAACGCTTGCCGGCGCACGGGTGCTCACGACAGCGGAAGCGGCAGAGATCTGGCGCAACAAGTCCGGCACCTTCGTCGACGTGCTGCCGCGCGCGCCGAAGCCGAATCTGCCCGCCGGCACGGTGTGGCGCGAGCGGCCGCATCGCGATATTCCCGGCAGCATCTGGCTGCCCGACACCGGCTACGGCAAGCTCGCCGCATCGACCGAGGACTATATGCGACGCGGCCTGGTCCGCGCCTCCGGCGACGACAAGGCCAGATTGCTGGTGATCTACTGCCAGGAAAACTGCTGGATGTCGTGGAACGCCGCCAAGCGCGTGCTCTCCTACGGCTACCGCAGGGTGGCGTGGTATCCGGAGGGAACCGACGGGTGGGGGCGCGCCAATCTGCCGCTGGCGGATGTGGAGCCCGAGCCGCGCGAGGGCGAGCAGTAAGCCGTCCTCACGCGGCCAGGAAAATGCTCTAGCGAGCTACTTCTGCTTGTCGAGCTTGTTGATGGTCTTGCCGCCGTCGCCGTCCGTGGTGGTGAACGTCACCTTGTCGCCGGCGTGAAGCTCCTCCAGCGACTGTCCCTTGGCCACCTTGTATTCCTGAATGGCGCCGCCGGCCGCGCCCACCGTGCCGGTTTGCGTCTGCTGGATCGAGATGGTTCCACTCAGTCGGTCAATCTTGGTGACCATTCCCGACATGGATTGCTGGGCCAAAGCCGCTGTGGTGATCAGGCTCGCGGCGGCGAGGCTGGTCATGACGATCTTGGCTGCTCTCATCGAGGTCTCCCAACTTCAGATATAGTTGGAGACAACGAGCGGGCAGGGCAGTTTGTTCCGGCTGCGCGCTAATGATCCCCCGGGGGGCGGGCTCGGTCGCTGGCCTCAATCCAGTTCCTGCTGGATGGTGCGGCCGAGCGCGAACAGCCGCTGATCGATGATGGTCGGCACCTCGCAGACGAATTTCACCACGCGTCCGCGGTCCTCGAATATCCGCGTCTCCCAGACCAGCTGATTGCCGAGCTCGTCGACCTTGGCCAGGTCCGGCGGCGTGGCATCCTGCAGCGCCTGCAGCGCGATCGTATCGGCGCGGATCTTTTCCGCGGCCTCGCGCTGCTTGCGCATCACGCGCTCCAGCCCGTTCATGACCGAGGCCCGCTGACCGTTGAGCGTATCGAACAGGCCCGCAAACAGCAGCTTTCCCGCATTGGCCTTGTCGGCCGCGGCGGCCGACAGGAATTCGGCGATCTCCTTCTGCGCATCCTCGAGCGGAACGCGGCGCGCCGCGAGCTTGGTCGCAAGTTGGCTGACCTTCGGATCGTCTCTCCACTTGGTCTCGGCGTCGCCGAGCGGCGGCCCGGCCCAGACCGCGGCGAGCGAGATTTCGGGCACCTTGGCCTGCGCGCACGGCCAGTCCGGGTAACGCGGGTCGGCACCGAACGCGACCTGGTTCGACAGAACCATCGCGAGCAGCGCGCCGAGTGCTGGCCGCCAGCCTGTCATGCGTCGCCTCCGCCGGGTCCGCGGCGCACCAGGCCGCGCGATGGATCGTAAGCCAGGATCGCGCCGATCATGAACACCACCGTGCAGCCGCCGACCACCGCGAGCGAAACCCAGTTCATCTTGCCATACAGCGCAAACCGGATCAGCTCCACCGCATGCGTGAACGGATTGCACTGGCAGACATAATACAGCATCGGGCTGCCTTCCTGCACGCGCCAGAGCGGGTACAGGGCTGACGAGGCAAAGAACATCGGGAAGATGACAAAGTTCATCACGCCGGCGAAATTCTCCAGCTGCTTGATGCTGGCCGAGATCAGCATGCCCAATGCGCCGAGCATCAAGCCCGGCAGCACCAGCGCCGGAAGCACCGTGAGGTAGCCGATGTTCGGCGGCGTGATGTCCCAGAACCACGCGATCAGCAGGAAGGCGTAGACCTGAAGCAGTGACACCGCCGTGCCGGCGAGCAGCTTGCAGAACAGGAGATAGCCGCGCGGCAGCGGGCTGACCAGCAGCGTTCGCATGTTGCCCATCTCACGGTCATAGACCATCGACAGCGACGATTGCATGCCGTTGAAGAGCTGGATCATCGCGATCAGGCCGGGCGCGATATAGACCTCGTAGAGAATGTAGGTCTCATAAGGCGGGATGATCGAGATGCCGAGCACCTGACGGAAGCCGGCCGCGAAGATGAACAGCCAGACCAGCGGTCTGACCAGCGCCGAGACGAAGCGCTCGCGCTGATGCAGGAAGCGCAGCGCCTCACGCCAGACGATGCCGTTCAGGCAGACGATGTATTCCGACACCGAGAAGCCGCTTCGCTCAGGCGTGACCGTCGTGCTGCTCATGTTGGCGGTTTTCCGGCGAGGGTTGCCGTTCCGGTCAGGCGCATGAATGCGGTGTTGACGTCCTGGGCGCCGGCGTCCGCGATCACGCGCGACATCGGGCCGTGCGCCAGCATCCGGCCCTGATGCAGCACGACGAGGTCGTCGCCCGGCACGATCTCGTCGAACAGATGCGTCGCCCAGAGCACGCCGATGCCTTGTTCAGTAACGAGCTGGCGGACATGATCGAGAATGTCGGCGCGCGCCTTGACGTCGAGCCCGACGGTGGCCTCGTCGAGCAGCAGCAGCCGCGGACGGTGCAGCAGCGCGCGGGCGATTTCGAGCCTTCGCATCTGGCCGCCCGAGAGATCGCGCACCTTGCTCGTGGCGCGGTCGGCAAGACCAATGCGGCCGAGCACCTCGGCGCTGCGCAGCCGCGCCTCACGCCGCGAGATACCGTGCAGCGCGGCGTGATACAGCAGGTTCTGGGTCAGCGAGAGGTCGAGGTCGAGCGTGCGCGGCTGAAACACGACGCCCATCAGCCGCAGCGCTTCACCCGGCGTCCGGCTGATGTCGTGGCCGAAAATCCTGATCTGGCCGTTCTGGATCCCGAACAGTCGCGTCACCAGCGAGAACAAGGTGCTCTTGCCTGCGCCGTTGAGGCCCAGCAACGCGGTGAAGCTCGCAGGCTGAACCGTGAAGTTGATGTCGATCAGGGCGCGCCGCGGACCGTAGCTGTGGCTGACATTGCCGATCGACAGCGCCGGCGGCACGGCCGCTACAGGGCCTGTATCCGGCAAGGGCTGGCTCGCGATATGGGCGTCGGTTGCGGTCATGGCTGCGCGATCGTGATCCCCCAGGGCAGTTCGCCGACCTGAATGGTCTTGATCACCTTCTGGGCTGCGATGTCGATCACCGAGACATCGTTCGAGACGCCGTTGGTGACCATCAGATATTTTTCGTCGGGCGTGAAATCCATGTGCCAAACGCGCTGGCCGACCAGCAGATATTTGAGGACCTTGTGGGTCGCGCCGTCGACCACCGCGACGCGGTTGGCGGGGCCGAGTGCAACGAACGCGGTCTTGCCGTCCTTGGTCATGCCGATGCCGACGGGCTGGATCGCCTCGTTGCGCAGGCCCGGGATTTCGAAGGTGATCTTGCCGGTCACCTCGCGCTTGACCGGATCGATGATCGACACCGTGCCGCCGATCTCGGAGGAAACCCACAATTCGGAGCCGTCGCGCTTGAACTGGGCGAAGCGCGGCCGCGAATCGACCAGCACGTTGGCGACGATCTGGCGCGTCGTCGTGTCGATGAAATGCGCCATGTTGGTGGTTTCGGACGTGTTGATCAGGATCTTGCCGTCCGGGCTGATCGTCATGCCCTCGGGCTCGACGCCGACCTGGATGTCGCCGAGCCGGGCACGCTTCTCGAGATCGATCACGGTGACCGTGTTGTCGTTCTCGTTGGCGACATACATGGTCTTGCCGGCGGCATCCTGGGTGAAGAATTCCGGGTCGGGGCCGGAGGGCAGGGTGTCGACGATCTCCTGGGTCTTGGTATCGATCACCTGGATCGTGTCGTCGTCGCCGACCGCGACCATCACGAACTTGCCGTCGCGCGAGAATTCGATGCCGCGCGGCCGCTGGCCGACCTTGATGGTCTTTGTCACCGTCCAGCTGGTGGTGTCGATCACCGTGACGGTGTTGCCCTTCTCGTTGGAGACGTAGGCAACGAAGGCGGACGCCGGTGTCGCGGCAAGCCAAACCAGCATCCCGGTCAACAGACAGCGGCGCCACATGCGTTTCATCTCCCTCACTGCAGCTTGCACTTCGTTTCAGGCCGGTCAACACCGAGCGTGTCGAGTTCGGAGACCTGATGCAGGAAACCTTCCTGCGGCGAGACCGAAACGACCATACGACCATCGGCCAGCAGGATCGGCTGGCGGAGCTGCAGATTCCAGTCTCGCAGGGTCAATCGCGTGCCCTTGAAGGCGGCGATCGAGAAATCCTTGCTCTTGAGGAAGGCGATGACCTTCCTGGGATCGCCCGAATTGGTGCGGGAGGTGGCTTCCCCGATCATGCGCGCAGCGGTCCAGGCCTGCATGTCGAGCGCCGTCATGCGGCGCATGTTCAGCTTGACGAAGCGGTTCTGGATCTGGACCGCGCCCCATTGGTCATGCGTCGCGTCCCAGCTGGTCGGCACCAGGCCCGCCGAGCCGGCCACGGGACGGGGGTCCCAGGTCCGGTAGGGCAGATAGTTCGCGAACACCTCGCTCTCGTCGGCGGCGACCAGCACGTCGTAAGCCGGCGCCTGCTGCGTGAATACCGGCATCTGACGCTGGATCAGCGTCACGCCAGAGTCGGTGCGGCGGGCGCCGCCGGTGTCCTCGAAGGTCCGTTCCTGGACGATCTTGGCGCCGAAGCGCGTCGCGGCGCGTCGCAGCGCGTCGGCGTAGAGCTTGTCCTGATCATGCGAGCCAGTCACCAGCAGCCAGCGCTTCCACTGCTTCCACACCAGGTACTGGCCAAGTGCATCCGCCAGCATCGAGCGGGTTGGTGCGACATGGATCACGTTGGCGCGGCAGTCCTGCTCGCGCAGGCGATCGTCGATCGCGCCCACATTGAGCAGCACGGTGCCGTGATCGCGCAGCGCGTCGGCGACCTTGAGCAGGGCGTCGGCGGGCAGGTCGGTGATGATATAGTCGTTGCGGCCGGCGAGATCGGTCGCGACCTTGGCGACATCGTCGCTGTCCTTGACCTTGATCTCGTCGAGCACGAAGCGCTGGTTGAGGAATTTTCCGGTCGTATTGTTGTCTTCGATCGCAAGGCGTGCGCCGGCGATGCCGTCATTGTCGGCCGGCTGTTCGACCAGCGAAAGCGTCGATTTGATGCCGGCATGGCCGAGATAGCCGATATGGACCTCGACGGGATCAGCCGCCAGCGCTCCGGTTACCACCATGCTGAGCGCGAACGTGCCGATCAGCCATCGGAACATAACTCCTCCCGTAGTCATTTTTCACTCGGCATGGCATTGTCGAAAAGCGGCTTCCGCTTTTCTGGGCCATGCGTTGACGTGCAAGATGCCGGAATTGGCCTGGCTTGCAACCCCGCTTTTTGTCGTTGCGCGGTACCAAATTTCGATTGGTTCACAATCATGAGATCAGCGTTCGTCTTCGTCATGTATCTGCTGCTGATGTCCGCGGCGGCACGCGCCGAACCGCCCAAGCTTGCGGTGTTCGACCTCGAGATGATCGACACCAGCCTTCAAGGGGAGGTCGACGGACCGCGGACCGACGAACAGACGCGGTTGCTGCGCACCGGCGATCAGGTGCGCAAGGAGCTTGCAGATTCCGGCAGGTTCCACGTGATCGATATCGCGCCGGTCAATGCTGCGGCGCACGGCAGCAGTCTTCAGGCCTGCGGCGGATGCGACGTGAAGCTGGTCGGCGAGCTAGGCGCTGACCTCGCGATGACCGGCGTGGTGCAGAAGGTCTCCAACCTGATCCTCAACATCAATCTCTATCTGCGCGACGTACATGCTGGACAATTGGTGGCGGCAGTGAGCGCCGACATGCGCGGCAATACCGACGAATCCTGGTCGTGCGCCACCGATTACCTCGTGCGCAACCGCCTGCTCGCGCCGAACTACGGCGCGCCGCAAGCACGGTAGAACAGTTCTTCGCGTTGATGGCGGGACGGCAGTCTATCTCCGTCATCCTGAGGAGCGCGCTCATTGCGCGCGTCTCGAAGGGTCGACGGCCACCAGCCGGGCCGTGCATCCTTCGAGACGCGCTACGCGCTCCTCAGGATGACGGGGAGAGACTGGTTCAAGCCTTCAACCGCGCGGCGTGCCAGCGCAGGTGATCGGCCATGAAGGTCGAGATGAAGTAATAGCTGTGGTCGTAGCCGGGTTGACGCCGCAAGGTGAGGGGGATGTTGGCCTTCTCACAGGCGGCCTTCAGGAGCTCGGGCCGCAGCTGTTCGGTGAGAAAACCGTCGGCATCGCCATAGTCGACCAGCAGATCGGAGAAGCGGGCGCCGTCCTCGATCAATGCGACGGCATCCTGCTTGCGCCACGCCTGCTTGTCGCTGCCGAGATAGCCGCCCAACGCCTTGTTGCCCCACGGCACCTGCGATGGCGCCACGATCGGCGCAAACGCGCTGGCCGCGCGATACCGATCGGGATAGCGCAGCGCCACCGTCAGCGCGCCATGTCCGCCCATGGAGTGACCGAGGATCGATTGTCGCGCCGTGTCGACCGGGAATTGCTCGGCAATCAGCTTTGGTAATTCCTCGGTGACATAGCTCCACATCCGGTAATTGGTCGCGAACGGTTGTTCGGTCGCATCGACATAGAAGCCTGCGCCGAGGCCAAAATCGTAGGCGTTGGCGGGATCTCCAGGGACGCCTTCGCCGCGCGGGCTGGTGTCGGGTGCAACGAAGATCAGGCCGAGCTCGGCACAGGCCTGCCGGAATTCACCCTTCTCGGTGACGTTGGCGTGCGTGCAGGTCAGGCCCGACAGATAGGTGACGACAGGCAGCTTGGCGCCGACCGCATGATCAGGGACAAACACCGAGAAGGTCATATCAGTCTTGGTCTCGCGGCTTGGATGCCGGTAAACGCCTTGCGTGCCGCCATGCGACTTGTTCTGGGAAACCGTCTGCATTGCCATATTCCTCTGTGTTGGAGCGCGACGTCAGCCGACGCCGCTCTCGATCGCGAGGCGCACCAGCTCTGCCGAGGTGCGCACGCCAAGCTTCTGGCGCATGATCGATGACGTGTTCGCGACCGTCTTGTAGGACGAATGCACCAGCCAGGCGATCTCCGACAGGCTCTTGCCGGAACTGAGCAGGCGCAGGATCTCCATCTCGCGCGAGGTCAACTTGGAGAGCGGATTTTGCGCAAAGCCCGGCCGCGCAAAGGCGACGTTGCGTGCGATCGCCGGCGGCAGGTAGACGCCGCCATTGCCGACCTCACGCACGGCCTCCACCAGATCGTTGGGATCGCCGGTCTTCGAGACGTAGCCCTTGGCGCCGATGTCGATGGCGCGGGCGGCGAACACCGGGTCGTCGTTCATGCTGAACATGATGAGGCGCGCGGATGCATCGCGCGTCAGGATACGACGGGCCAGCTCGAAGCCGGAGACCGTCGGCAGGTTGATGTCGATCACACAGAGATCGGGCTTTTCCGTGATGAAGGCGCGTTCGCCGCTTTCGGCATCCGCAGCTTCCAGCAGGATGATCTCGGGATCGTCGGCGAACACGGTGCGACAGCCGGAAGCAACGATGGGATGATCATCAACGATCAGAATGCGCATGGCGTTGTTCCGGCGACCTGCTTCGACTAGCTCATCGTTACATCGATTTGCACGAAGAACACCTCGGTTCCGACCGGTTGTGCACCTCGCACGAGATTGCGATAGGGTGCGATTAGATAGCCGGGCAAATTTGGCTGTCAACGATCCTCTCGGAGGAGGGATCGCGGTCGGGGGCACCGTCATGTGGCAAAAGCTATCCTTGCGCGCACGGATCAACCTGCTGCTGGCGCTGATACTGGCGCTTGGGTTGGGCATCAATATTGCGCGGCTCGTGCTGGAAGCCGGGCCGCGTGTCCAGGCCGAGGACCAGAGCGTGATCCGGCTGGCGCGCGAGTTTGTTGCAACGATGGTGGCCGGTCTCGACGAAGCGCCGGATCCGGATGGGCGGCTCGACCAGATTGTCCAGGACCTGAGCCGGCTGCGCCATGTCAGCATCACGCGACAGGATGACGCGACCGCAAAGTCTGCCGAGCGCCTGGAGGAGGCAGGCGATCCACGCGCCCCGCCTGAGTGGTTCGTCGCGCTGGTTCATCCCGAGCAGACCTCGGTGCGGGTGCCGATCTCGGTTCACGGCAAGCCGCAATCGCTTGTCATCACCTCGCATCCCGACGACGAAATGGCCGAGATCTGGGACGGCATCGTCACCCAGATCGAGGTCGGCTCCGCGATCGCGGTGGCGCTGCTGCTGGTGACCATGCTGGTGGTCGGCCGCGCTCTTGCGCCGCTGGAAGCGCTGTCGCAGGCCATGACCGGTATCGAGGCCGGGGATTACGACGCGCGCGTCGAGCCCAGCGGATCGCCTGAATTGGCTGCGATCTGTGCCAAACTGAACCATTTGGCGGCGACCCTTGGCGAAGCGGTGGACAGCAAGCGGCAACTGGCCGAACGTGCGGTCTCGCTGCAGGATTCCGAACGCAAGGAGATCGCGCGCGAATTGCACGATGAGTTCGGGCCCTATCTGTTCGCGCTGCGCGCGCATGCCGGCGCGCTGACGCGGCTGTCGGAGGTCGAAAAGCCCGATCCTGCTGCGCTACGCAAGCACGGCAGCGCTATCCTCGAGCAGGTCAACGCGCTTCAGCAGTTCACTCGCCGCATCCTAGAGCGATTGCGGCCGGTGGGATTGGCGGAGCTTGGGCTTGCGGAAGCGCTTGGCGCGCTGGTGCGGCTGTGGGGCGAGACCCACCCGGAGGTGGAGATCGAAAGCAGCATATCGCCTGATCTCGGCGAGACCGGCGAGACGGCCGATCTGACGATCTATCGCATCGTCCAGGAGGCGCTCACCAATGTGTTCCGCCACGCCGGCGCAACGGCAGTCGATATCACGATCGAGCCTGCGGAGCGGCAGACCGGCCCGCGCGGCAGCCGCGGCTGCGCGCTGGTGCGCGTCCGCGACAACGGCCGCGGCTTGCTCAGGGATCACCGGCTTGGCCGCGGTTTGACCGGCATGCAGGAGCGAATCCTCGCGCTCGGAGGCACGCTCAAGATCAATTCCAGCGATGATGGCGTGACGGTCGAGGCGCTGGTGCCAAAGGCCGCGCAGGCTTAGCGCGCGGTTCGCGGCCAGTATGCGAAGACGGCCCATGCCAGCGCGAGTGCGCCGGCGATCCAGAGCACGATGATTGCGATCATTCCCGCTCGACTGATCGGGCGCTGCAAGACGGCACTGGCATTAGCGCGGCATTCGGCCATCACCTCATCCGGAACGAGGGAGATCGCAAGCCAGATGCCGAACGGCAGCAGGATCAGATCGTCGAGATAGCCGATGACCGGGATGAAATCCGGAATCAGATCGATAGGCGAGAGCGCATAGGCCGCGATGGCGACGGCGAGCGCCTTTGCGTACCACGGTACGCGCGGATCACGTGACGCGAAATACAGCGCAACGCTGTCTCGTTTCAGGTTGCGCGCCCAAGCCTTGATTGAGGAAAGTTTGATTGAGGATAGCTTGATGGACGGCATGGCATGGCGCCTGCACGCCAGGCGAATCGCTATTCCAGTACCACATCGACCGGCATGCCGCCGTGCAGACCCTTGTGCACGGAGGAGGGGGCGATGCCAAAATACTTCCGGAATACGCGGCTGAAATGCGAAGAGCTCGAGAAGCCCCAGGAGAACGCGACGTCCGTGATGGTCTTGCCGCTCTGGGATTCCAGCTCCTGCCGGCAATTTTGCAGCCGGGCCTTCCAGATGTAGTCGCTGACCGTCATGCCGCGATCGCTGAACAGCATGTGCAGATAGCGCTTCGAGCAGCCGAGCGCCGCGGAAATGCGGTCGATGCAGAGATCGGGATCGCGCAGATGCTCGCGGATGAAGCCCTGGGCCCGCACATAGGTCGCCTCGGCGCTGCCGCGGTCGAACATCGCGCCGGTCTCGCGCAGCGGCAGCAGCAGCAGGTCGATTAGCGCATCGGCCACGCCGACGGCGTTGACCGGGGTCAGCGTCGGCGCTTCGCCGAACGCGGCATGCACGAAATCATAGGCGATGCGGCCGGTGCCGTTGCGCGCCGAGAGCTTGCATGGCGCCATCTTGGAGAGCTGGAAGCCGCGCTCCTTGAGCAGGTCCTTCGGAACGATGACGACCTCGTGACGCGTCAGGGACGGGCTGATGATGGTGTGCGGACACGACACGTCGTAGGCGAAGCAGTCGCCCGGCATGATGTCGAAGTGCAGACCGTCCTGCTCGAAATGCGAGACGCCGTGGGTCTGGAAAACGATCTTGATGTAGGGATGCTCGCTCAGCCTGATGCGCGAGACGGTATGCGCGATGCGATGCTGGCTTGCCTCGATCTGGCACAGCTTCAGTCGCGATACCGTCGTGAAATTGATCCGGCCCTCGAGCGAGGATCCTTCCAGCGCATCGACGTCGAACTGACCGCACAGGTCAGTGAGCGCATCCGACCAGCGCTGGATCTGCCGCTTGGGCGTCAATCCGTTCGTGCTGAGTGAATGGACTGTATCGGACATCTTTCCAGCCACCGATTCGATCCCCAACGTGACTGCTCATCGAGCTGAAATCTGGCCCGGGATGATGCGCCTTCTCCCTGATTCTGAACAGCTTAGGGAGGCGGCGGGACTTCTTCCCGGATAATGTCGGGTGATCCTCCGACTTAGTTCTGGGCGCGTCAAGCGCAACCTTGGGCCGGTTCTACTCCGACGCAGGAACGGCACTGAAGACGTTGCCCTGCAACATGAAGCAGCTTTACCTGCCAATTCGCGGCCCGACCGCAAAAATCTGACGATGCTTCGCTTCTGAGCAAACGGCGCTTCGCTGCTGGGCAAGTCAGCGCGGTTCGATAGGACTACCAGTGAGGTACCAAAATGGAAGAAGTGGGGCCGTTTCGGCGGAAACCCTTGAGCTCATGAACCTGGGAGGAAATCCACGATGCGCAAGCTGCTTTACGCGACCAGCCTTGGGGCAATAGCGGTGTTCGCCGCCGGAGCTGCCAACGCCAATGACGAACTCCACAAGATGACGCAGAACCCGAAAGATTGGGTGATGCCGACCGGCGATTACACCAATCAGCGCTATTCGAAGCTGAATCAGATCAACGCCCAGAACGTCGGAAAGTTGCAGGTAGCGTGGACGTTTTCGACCGGCGTGCTGCGCGGTCACGAGGGCGGCCCGCTGATCATCGGCAACATGATGTACGTGCATACGCCGTTCCCGAACAAGGTCTACGCTATTGACCTTTCCAAGGACAATCAGATCGTCTGGAAGTACGAGCCGAAGCAGGATCCGAACGTCATTCCGGTGATGTGCTGCGACACGGTCAATCGCGGCGTCGCCTATGGTGACGGCAAGATCATCCTGCATCAGGCCGATACCACGCTGGTCGCGCTCGATGCGAAGACCGGCAAGGTGGAGTGGAGCGTCAAGAACGGCGATCCGAGCAAGGGATCGACCGGTACGTCGGCGCCGATGGTCGTCAAGGACAAGGTCCTGGTCGGCATCTCCGGCGGCGAGTTCGGCGTCCAGGCCCACATGACGGCCTACGATCTCAAGACCGGCAAGCTGGTCTGGCGTGGCTTCTCGGAAGGTCCGGATGACCAGATCCTGGTCGACGACAAGACCACCGAGCTTGGCAAGCCGATCGGCAAGGACTCGAGCCTGAAGACGTGGCAAGGCGATCAGTGGAAGATCGGCGGCGGCGCGACCTGGGGCTGGATCTCCTACGATCCCGAACTCAACCTCGTCTATTACGGATCGGGCAACCCCTCGACCTGGAATCCGAAGCAGCGTCCCGGCGACAACAAGTGGTCGATGACGATCTGGGCGCGTAACCCGGATACCGGCGTTGCCAAGTGGGTCTATCAGATGACGCCCCATGACGAATGGGACTATGACGGCGTCAACGAGATGATCCTCTCGGATCAGAGCATCGACGGGAAGGCACGCAAGCTGTTGACGCACTTCGATCGTAACGGCCTCGGCTACACGCTCGATCGCGCCACCGGCGAACTGCTGGTCGCCGAGAAGTATGATCCGAAGGTGAACTGGACCTCCGGCGTCGACATGAACAAGAGCTCGCCGACCTATGGTCGTCCGAAGGTTCTTGACGCAGCGTCGACCGACAAGGCCGGCGAAGATCACAACGTCAAGGGCATCTGCCCGGCGGCGCTGGGTTCGAAGGACGAGCAGCCGGCGGCCTACTCGCCGGACACGCAGCTGTTCTACGTGCCGACCAACCACGTCTGCATGGACTACGAGCCGTTCAAGGTGAGCTACACCGCAGGTCAGCCCTATGTCGGCGCGACGCTGTCGATGTATCCGCCTCCCGGTGAGACCAACATGGGCAACTTCATCGCCTGGGACGGCAAGACCGGCAAGATCGTGTGGTCGAACAAGGAGCAGTTCTCGGTCTGGTCGGGTGCACTCGCGACCGCCGGCGGCGTGGTGTTCTACGGCACGCTGGAAGGCTACCTGAAGGCAGTCGACGCCAAGACGGGCAAGGAGCTCTACAAGTTCAAGACTCCGTCCGGCATCATCGGCAACGTCACCACCTATGAGAACGACGGCAGGCAGTACGTCGCCGTGCTGTCGGGTGTTGGCGGTTGGGCAGGCATCGGCCTCGCGGCCGGTCTGACTGATCCGACGGCCGGTCTCGGTGCAGTCGGCGGCTACGCAGCGCTGAGCAACTACACCGCGCTCGGCGGAACGCTCACCGTGTTCTCGCTGCCGCAGTGAGCTGAGCAACCCTCGTTCCGGCGCATGGAGCGATCTCCATGCGCCGGTCCGTCTTCAATCCGCACGCGAGGATATGCTTTTGCGTAAGATCTGGTTTGTGACTGCCGCGATCTTCGTCGTGGTAATGGGAGGAGTTGCCTCCGCCGAGGACGTAGGTGATCCGGCCGCCGTCAAGTCCGAGGACGGCAAGTATCTCGACAGGGATGGAAACCCGACGTTCAAGGTCGCGTCCGACGGTACGGTGGACTGGTACACCTACTCGGGCTACCGCCGCTATCATTCGGAGTGCCACGTCTGCCACGGACCCGACGGCATGGGCTCGACTTACGCGCCGGCTTTGAAGGATTCGTTGAAGACCATGAGCTATCCCGACTTCATGGGCGTGGTCGCGAGCGGGCGCAAGAACGTGTCGACGTCGCAGGAAAACGTCATGCCGGCATTCGGCGATAACCCGAACGTTGCCTGCTACATGGACGACCTCTATGTGTACCTGCGCGCCCGCGCTAACGATGCGGTTGGGCGTGTTCGACCGGCCAAGCACGAAGACAAGTCGGATACCTATGGAAAGGCGGAAGACGCCTGCATGGGCAACAAGAACTGAGCGTGACCGGCGCGAATGACAAACCTGTTTGATGTTTTGTGGAGACCAAGATGAAGACCCGCGCCGCAGTCGCATTCGAAGCCAAGAAGCCGCTTGAGATCGTCGAGCTCGACCTGGAAGGCCCCAAGGCCGGTGAGGTCCTTGTCGAGATCAAGGCGACGGGCATCTGTCACACCGATGCCTACACGCTCGACGGCTTCGACAGCGAAGGCATCTTTCCCTCGGTCCTCGGGCACGAAGGCGCCGGCATCGTTCGCGAGGTCGGCGCCGGCGTGACGTCGGTGAAGCCTGGCGATCACGTGATCCCGCTCTACACGCCCGAATGCCGCCAGTGCAAAAGCTGCCTGAGCCAGAAGACCAATCTCTGCACCGCGATCCGCGCGACGCAGGGCAAGGGCGTGATGCCCGATGGCACCTCGCGCTTCAGCTACAAGGGCAAAACGGTCTTCCACTATATGGGCTGCTCGACCTTCTCGAACTTCACCGTGCTGCCGGAGATCGCGGTGGCGAAGATCCGCGAGGACGCGCCGTTCGACAAGAGCTGCTACATCGGCTGCGGCGTCACCACCGGCGTCGGTGCTGTCGTCAACACCGCCAAGGTGACGCCGGGCTCCAACGTCGTGGTGTTCGGCCTCGGCGGCATCGGCCTCAACGTGATCCAGGGCGCCAAGATGGTCGGCGCCGACAAGATCATCGGCGTCGACATCAACGACTCCAAGGACAATTGGGGCCGCCAGTTCGGCATGACGCATTTCGTCAACCCGACCAAGGTGAGCGGCGATATCGTGCAGCACCTGGTTGGCCTCACCGACGGCGGCGCCGACTACACCTTCGACTGCACCGGCAACACCAACGTGATGCGTCAGGCGCTGGAAGCCTGCCACCGCGGCTGGGGCGTGTCGGTCGTGATCGGCGTCGCGGAATCCGGCAAGGAGATCGCGACCCGGCCGTTCCAGCTCGTCACCGGACGGGTCTGGAAGGGTACTGCGTTCGGCGGCGCGCGCGGCCGTACCGACGTGCCGAAGATCGTCGACTGGTACATGAACGGAAAGATCCAGATCGATCCGATGATCACCCACGTGCTGAAGCTCGACGAGATCAACAAGGGCTTCGACCTGATGCACGAGGGCAAGTCGATCCGTTCGGTCGTCGTGTTCTAAAATCAAAACACCAAGCACTAGAGGATAGGTCAATGACTGTTCATATCCACCCGTCAGTCGACAATGGCGTCAAGCAAGGCTCCGGCAGTTTTGCCGGTGGTACGCTGGTCTGCAAATGCGCGGACAAGAAGGTCAAGGTCGGGGTCAAGGGCGACGTCGCCCACAACCACGCCTGTGGCTGCACCAAATGCTGGAAGCCTTCGGGCGCCACCTTCTCGGTGGTCGCGGTGGTCCCGCGCGAGAACGTCACCGTGCTGGAGAACGGCGACAAGTTGAAGATCATCGACGCCGCGGCGGTGATCCAGCGCCATGCCTGCACCGGATGCGGCACCCACATGTACGGCCGGATCGAGAACAAGGGTCATCCGTTCTATGGCCTCGACTTCATCCATCCCGAGCTGTTCCAGGAGTCCGGCTCGGCAGCGCCCGGGTTCGCCGCCTTCGTCTCGTCCGTGATCGAGTCCGGCGTCAAGCCGGCCGACATGGCTGGGATCAGGTCGCGGCTGAAGGAGCTTGGGCTCGAGCCCTATGACTGCCTGTCGCCGGCGTTGATGGACGCGATTGCCACCACGTGGCGAAATCCAAGGCAGCCTGATCAAGGCAGCCTGACCGCGGCAGCCTGACAAGGGCGGCACGACCGGCCGGCCCTGACGAGATCCGGCGTCGGCAGAGGGCCTGCCGGCGACGGATATGCTGGTAGTACCCGTGACCTTGAACCTTGCATGCCCTGCGGGCGACCACAGGGCATGCATTTTATCTTCCGCCTTGCCCTCGTCCTATCCCCGATCCTGGTGCTTTCGCCGGCCCGCGCCGCGTCGCCGGAGGACCGCTACATCGCCGCGCGCGACGCTGCGATTGCCAAATTCGCCAAGCTGTCGAACGACAACAAGATCAATGAGGCCGTCGACAAGGCAGAGGCGGCCGCGCGCGACGAGCTGAAGGGGCAGCTGGTCGCGATCCTGTCCCAGCCCGCCCGGCCTGGCTTTGCCCCGGCCCAGCTCAACCTCGACACTCTATATAAAGGCGATATGGGGTTCGGCATGCTGGACGGCCTGCGCTTCGATGCCGACCCCGGCGGGGACGGCGGCAAGATCGGCGAGGAGCGCGCCGACGGCAGCTTTGTCGAACCGAAGGCCCATATCATCGTCACCTCCGAAGCCCTGTTCACGCGCTGGCTGCACGAGCACAAGACCTGGTGGGACAAGGGCAGCAAGAATGTGCCGCAGCAGGTCGAACCGGCCCTGAAGTTCGAGGGCCTGTACACCCAGGCGATTTCGACCGATGCCGCGGTGATCAATTTCAACGAGCTGCCGCTCGCCAAACCGGCGTCGGCAACCCTGACTTACGGTTTCCTCGCCGGCCGCACTCAGGATTCAACCCCTGAGGCCGCCGACGAGGTGTTCGTCGCGGCTCTCGCCAACGGCAAGTTCTACATCGCCTATGGCGAGATCGAGCCCACCGTGCAGGTGCCGGCCTGCGCGACGATCCGCGCCGACTACAACAAGCGGGCGGATGAAGCGGACGAGAAGCTGCGTCAGAAGCGGATCGACAAGAAGGCCTATGACAAGCTCGGCGACCTGCGCCAGCAGGGCGAGGATGCATTCAAGCGCTGCTTCGTCCAGCACGCCCCGGAACAACCGGCATTCGCCGAAGCCACCAAACGGGCCCAGGCGTTGCTGGAGACGGCGCTCGGCAAATAGCGTTGCCTGATGGTTTGATCGGTTGGCGGTCCGACCCTATGTTCCCCAAGCAGCTTTCGAGCCTCGGGGAGACGCCATGACTACCGCCATCAGCCCGTTTCGCATCGCCGTCAGCGACGATGTCCTCGAGGATCTCCGCACCCGGCTGCGCCGGACCCGCTGGCCGGAAGCCGAGTTGGTCGACGATTGGAGCCAGGGCGCGCCGCTGCAATGGATCAAGGAGGTTTGCCGCTATTGGGCCGAGACGTACGACTGGCGGCAGCGCGAGGCGCAGCTCAACCGCTTCAGCCAGTTCACGACCGAAATCGACGGGCTCGACATCCACTTCATCCATGTCCGTTCAAAGCATCCCGAGGCACGGCCATTGCTCATCACCCATGGCTGGCCGGGCTCGGTGGTCGAATTCCACAAGGTGATCGAACCCCTGACCGATCCGACCGCGCATGGCGGCAGCGCGGCCGATGCCTTCCATGTGGTGTGCCCGTCCTTGCCGGGCTTCGGCTTCTCGGCCAAGCCGACTGCGACAGGCTGGGGCGTCGGTCGGATCGCCACGGCCTGGGCCGTCCTGATGGAGCGGCTCGGCTACGCCAGGTATTTCGCGCAGGGCGGCGATTGGGGCTCCGCGGTCACGACCGCGATCGGTGGGCAGGACGCGGCGCACTGCGCCGGCATCCACATCACGCTTGCGATGTCGACCCGGCCCAATGTCGAAGGGCAGCCGACGCCGGAGGAGACCCGTGCGCTCAACGGCATCAAGTACTATGCCGACTGGGATTCCGGCTATTCCAAGCAACAGTCCACGCGGCCGCAGACCCTTGGTTACGCCCTGACGGATTCGCCGAGCGGGCAGGCGGCCTGGATCCTGGAAAAGTTCTGGGCCTGGACCGACTGCGACGGGCATCCGGAAAACATCCTCAGCCGCGACGAACTGCTCGACAATGTCATGCTGTACTGGGTGACCGAGACGGCCGCATCGTCGGCGCGGCTCTATTGGGAAAGCTTTGGGCCCGGCAAGCGAACCCCGCACAAGGTGAGCGTGCCGACCGGCGTTGCCGTGTTTCCCAAGGAGATCGTGACGCCGGTCCGCAAATGGATGGAGACGAATTTCACCAACATCCAGCACTGGCGCGAGATGCCGAAGGGCGGACATTTCTCGGCGTTCGAGCAGCCCGAGCTGTTCGTTGGCGAGGTGCGGGAATTTTTCGGCAAGCTGCGCTAGTTGTGTAGTTCGATGCGTAGGATGGGTAGAGCGAAGCGAAACCCATCGACCTCGCGTGCGGCACGCATGATGGGTTTCGCTGTGCTCTACCCATCCTACGAACTGCTACAGCAGTCCCCGGTAAATCCCCGGCGCGGAGCCTTCGATGGCCACCGCGCCGACGGCCTTCGAATAGAATTCGGCCGGCCCGACGCCGCCGATGATGGCGTAGCCGAAGCCCTGGTGTTTCATGTCCTCGAGACAGGCGAACAGCAGTGCCTTGCCGATGCCGCCCTGCTGCGCCTTCGGCGCGACGCCGGTCGGACCGAAGAAGTTGCGGCAGGCCGCGTCGTGGCAGGCGAATCCCACGATCTTCTTTTGCTGGATCGCCATGAAGCAGGAGACCGGTTGGCGGCTGAACGCAACCTCGGTTTCGCTGGCCCACGCCTCGCTGAACGTTTCCCGCACCCAGGCCACGACCTTGTGCTTTTCGGGAGCGAGCGCCCGGCGCATGACAATTCCGGCCTTGAGCAATCGCTCGTAGGCAGGCCGGGAATCGGGCAGGGCATAGAGTTTGACGAGCATGTCCATCCCGCGACCTTAATTGAAAACGCGTCCCTGGGGCAAATCACGGGAGGAAGGGTGAGGCGTAGGATGGGTAGAGCGAAGCGAAACCCATCGACCTCGCGTGCGGCACGCATGATGGGTTTCGCTGCGCTCTACCCATCCTACGAACTGCCTCGTCATTCCGGGGCGTGCGAAGCACGAGCCCCGAATCCATCGGGCCGCAGGCCTTTTGGATGAATGGATTCCCGGTTCTCGCTTCGCGAGCCCCGGAATGACGGATCTGTCGCGATAGATTGCCTCAGTGCGGACCGTCGAGCACCGCTGTTATTTCCGCCGTTGCTTGTTCGCGATCCTGGCTTCACGTGCAACTGCCCAGAAATACCCGCCGCAGAATGCAACTATCGCAACAATCACAGTGGCGGCGATAATCTCTTGCATGTCGGCGGCTCTCCAAGTACACGTACCCCGCATGCGTGGGAATAATACCCACGCAAAGTAAATCTCGGTTTCGAGATGTGACGAGGCGGAGCCAAGGCATGGTGAGAGTCAGCGCAAAGACAGGCGTCTTCGGGCGATCGCGGCTCTCGTCGTCATCGCCGGCATCGGTTCGGCGCAGGCCGCCCGAACCTCTGACAAATCGGACGCCAGCGGGGGCACGGTCTCGATTCCGATCGACACAAGGAGCCAGACGTCCGCGATGGATGGCGTTGTCCGCCCCGTCCAGCTTCCCAAGGGCGTATCAGCCGTCAGCGAGACCTACGGAGACTGGATCGTCAAATGCCTGCTCGATGGCGGTGCCAAGCTCTGCACTCTGGGTCAGACACAGACCTCCAAGGAGACCAATCAGAAAATCTTCGCCATCGAGCTGATCGCCAAGGACGGAAAGGCCGAAGGCAATATCGTGATGCCGTTTGGGCTGAAGTTCGATGCCGGGGCCGTCCTCAAGCTCGACGGCAAGGATCTGGAGCAGACCCGGTTCTCCACCTGCACCGCGCAAGGCTGTTCGCTTCCGGTATCCTTTCCCACGGTCGTGACCGACACCATCAGCAAGGCCAAGACGCTCACCGCCGCGCAGAACATCAGTAACGGGCAGGCTGTCGTCTTCAATGTCCCCCTCAACGGCTTCGCAGCTGCGCTGGAACGCACCATTCAGCTTGGAGGCTGACCGGCAATCTCGTCAGCTCGCCAGCACCGGACCGCGTGCCCGTCGGTGCGCGTTTGAAGCGACGGCCCGGGCTCGCGCTGGCACACCGCTTCGGCGTAGCGACAGCGTGGACTGAATGCACATCCGTCCGGCGGATTGAGTGGATTGGGAAGCTCGCCCCTTGTCGTCGCGAGCGGTGCGCGGCGTAGCGGATCGGGAATGGCGGCGATCAGGGTCTGCGTATACGGGTGTGCCGGCCGCTCGAAGATTTCGCGCCAGCCGCCCGTCTCCACAATGCGGCCGAGATACATGACCGCGACCCTGTCGCTCATGTGCTCGACCACGCCGAGGTCGTGGCTGATCATGATGTAGGAGAGGCCGAGACTCTCCTTCAATTCCAGCAGCAGATTGATGATCTGGGCACGGATCGAGACATCGAGCGCCGAGACCGGTTCGTCGCAGATAACGATCTTGGGATTGAGGATTAGCGCGCGGGCGATGCCGATGCGCTGGCGCTGGCCACCCGAGAATTCATGCGGGTAGCGGCCGGCCTGCTCGGGCCGCAGGCCGACATGTTTGAGCATCGCCGCAACGCGTCCATCGATCTCGCTTTGGGCCGTCACACCATGCAGGCGCAGCGGGTCTTCAAGCGTGCGGCGAACGGTCTGGCGCGGGTTGAGCGAGGCGTAGGGATCCTGAAACACCATTTGGGCGGTACGGGCCAGGAGCTTTCGATCGACCGATCGCTGGCCCGTCACGACGTGGCCGTCGAGCACGATCCTGCCTCGCGTCGGCGTCAGCAGCCCAAGCAGCGAAAGGGCGACGGTCGATTTGCCGCAGCCGGATTCACCGACGAGGCCCAGGCACTCACCGCGCTTCAGTTCGAGATCGATGCCGTCGACCGCGCGCAGCAGCCGCTGGCCGCCACCCAGCAAGCCGCCGCCGAGCGGAAAATGCACCGCGAGATCCTCCACGCTAAGGATGACATCGTCGCCAGGCTTCGCCGCGGGCTCATGCATGGTGGTGGCACCTGACGAGGCCGCCTGCACCGAGCCATGTCGTTTCCGGTGCGGTGGTCCGGCAGATCTCGGTCGCCTGTGCGCAACGCGGATTGAAGCGGCAGCCGCTCGGAAAGTCCGCGATCGCCGGGACGACGCCGGCGATTTCCCTGAGCCGCGACCGGCCGAGCGCCGCGCGGCTCCCGAGCCGCGGCAGCGAGTCGACCAGGCCTTGCGTGTAGGGATGCGCGCAGGCGCGGAAGATGTCGTCCGAGCCGCGTTCCTCGACAATGCGACCGGCATACATGACGCCGACGCGGCGGCAGACGTTGGCGACCAGGCCCAGATCGTGGCTGATCATCAAGATCGCTGTGCCCCGCTCGGCGCACAGATTGCGCATCAGCTCGATGATCTCCGCCTGCACCGTCACGTCCAGCGCGGTGGTCGGCTCGTCGGCGATCAGAAGATCCGGATCGCATGCCAGCGCGATGGCGATCATCACGCGTTGGCGCATGCCGCCCGAAAGCTGGTGCGGGTAATCCTTTACCCGCCGCTCCGGTGCGGGGACGCGCACGTTCGCCAGCGCCTCGACGGCCAGCTGGTTTGCCTCGCGCCAGCTCTTGCCCTTGTGCAGCACGAACATCTCCGCGATCTGCCGGCCCACGGGCGATACCGGATTGAGCGCCGTCATCGGCTCCTGGAAGATCATGGCGATGCGGTCGCCGCGCAGCGCCCGCTGCGCGGCCGCGGAAAGTCCCTGAATCTCGCGGCCCTCGAACCGTATCGCGCCGGCGGCGACCGAGAGCGGCCGGCGCAGCAGGCCGATCAAAGCGAGTGCCGTAATGCTCTTGCCGCAGCCGGATTCGCCGACAAGGCCGAATGTCTCGCCGCGATCGATGCGGAATGAAACGCCCTCGACCGCCGCAACATGGCTGGCGCCGTTGTCGAGATCGATGCGCAAATCCTCGACTTCGATCAGCGGAGCGGCCGTCATGCGCGCCGGCTCCGCGACTGGGGATCCAGCACGTCGCGCAGGCCATCGCCGAGCAGATTGAGGCCCAGTACCGTTAGGAAGATGGCGAGGCCAGGGAATACCGACAGCCATGGCGCCGTGGTGATCTGGTCGCGCGCCTCCGACAGCATGCTGCCCCAGCTCGGATAGGGCGGACGGATGCCGAGGCCGAGGAATGAAAGCGAAGCTTCTGCCAGTACCGCGCCGCCCATGCCGAGCGTGCCGATGACAATGATGGGGCCGACCATGTTCGGCAGCAGCTGCGTGATCATGATGCGCAAATCTCCATAGCCGAGCACTCGCGCAGCCTGCACATAGCCCTGGCTCTTGAGCGACAGTGTCGAGGCGCGTGCGATCCGGCAGGTGAAGGACCAATTGGTCAATCCGAGCGCGATCAAGAGGCTCGTCAGGCCGGGTCCAAGCACCGCCATGATGGCGAGCGCGAAGATCAGCGAGGGGATCGCGAGCATCAGATTGGTCAGCCCGTTGACGACATCGTCCCACCAGCCGCCCCAATAGCCCGCGGTCAGGCCCAGCGTCACGCCAATGACGCTATTGACGAGCTGCGAGACGATGCCGACCGTCAGCGAGATGCGCGCGCCGTGCACGACGCGGGAATAGATGTCGCGACCCTGCGCATCGGTGCCGAACCACCAGATCCAGCTCGGCGGTTCTTCGGCATTCATGAGGTTGGCGCCCATGACCGGGTCTGTATGTGCAAGCCAGGGCGCGAACAGGCCGACGAAGATCGCAAGCGCGAACAATACCCCGCCGATGATCGCGCTGGTTCCAAGCTTCATCGCGACCGCCCCGCTGTGGCAGGGTGCGCGGTCGATCGCTTGCTCGTGTGATGAGATCGACCGCCGCTCATGCGTATCGGATCCTGGGATCGATCACGCCGTAGAGCAGGTCAACCACCGTATTGACGGTGAGGAAGAACAGCACCACCACGAGAATGGTGCCCTGGACGGCGGGAATGTCGCGCTGCAGGACGCTGTCGACCAGCAGCGAGCCGATGCCCGGCCAGGAGAACAATTTTTCGACAACGACGGCTTGCCCCATCACGACGCCGAATTGCAGGCCGATCGCCGTGAGAATGATGACAAGGGCATTGCGCATCACGTGCCACGTCACGACGCGGGTCTCGCTCATGCCCTTCGAACGCGCCGTCCGGACAAAATCCGCGGTCATGATCTCGAGCACCGCTGCCCGCGTCGTCCGCGCCAGCAGCGCCATCGGCGAGACGCCGAGGGTCACGGCAGGCAGGAGCAGATATTTGAGGCTGCCATCGCCATAGCCAAAGCTCGGCAGCCAGCCGAGCTTCAATGCAAACAGATACATCAGCAAAAGCCCGAGCCAGAACTTGGCCATCGAGAGGCCGGACACCGCCAGGACCATCGAGAGCGTGTCGACGATGCTGCCTGGCTTCAGCGCGGCGATGAAACCGAGCGGAACGCCGACCGCGATGGCAAACGCCAGGGCTGCGAAGATCAGCTGCAGCGTTGGCCACATCCGTTTGGCAACCATGGTCGTGACCGGCTCGCGGGTCCGGAACGAGGTCCCGAAATCTCCCGTCGTGAGCTTGGCGACATAGGAGCCGAAACGCACGTAAACGGGATCGTCGAGGCCGAGCTGCTTTTTCATGCGTTCCACGACCTGCGGGTCCGTCGGACCCCGGCCGTCATCGCCGATGCTCGACACGATGCTGCCCGGAACGACGCTGAACAGCACGAAGATCACCAGCACGACGGCCAGCACGGTCGGAATGGTTTGCAGGACTCGACGGATCGCGAAGGAGAGCATTCGACGTTTTCCTCATCCCCTCCATCGTTTCACACGATGGAGGGAGAGCGATTGGCACCTGTCACTTCGCCGGCGAGGTGTCGTCGACCCAAAGGTCTTCGACGTTTTGATGGGTCAGTTCCGTCGCGTCCAGCTGGATGCCCTGGAGCCAGGGCTGCACCGCCATGACCGCCTTGTTGTAGTTGAAGAACCAGATCGGCGCTTCCTCCTGGAGCAGCGCATTGGCCTTTTGCAGCAGCTGGACGCGCTTTGCGGCATCGTCGGTCTGGCCGGCTGCATCGATCGTCTTGTCGAACTCCGCGTTCTTGAAAGTCGTATAGTTGCAGGCCGATTGCGGTGTCGCCGAGTGGAAGCATTTGAGCGCTGCCTGCGGATCCGGGCCGGTCGCCTGGGAATAGATGAAGGCCTGGAAGTCGCCCTTGCGAATGACCTCCGCCAGCACCGCGGTCTCGACCTGCTTGACCTTCACCTTGATGCCCACCTTGTCCAGCATCGGGATCGCCGCTTCGACGATCGGCAAGCCCCAGCTTTCGTTCTGGCTGGTGGTCCATTCGAATTCAAAGCCGTTGGGATAACCCGCGTCCGCAAGCAATTGCTTCGCCTTCGCAGGATCGTAAGGGTAGGGCTGCATGGCCTTGTCGTATGCCGGCGAGGTCAAAGGCAGCCAGCTCGTGGCGCGATAGGCTTTGCCCTTGACCAGCTTGCTGATGATCAGATCGGCATCGATCGCGTAGTTGACGGCCTGCCGAACCCGCTTGTCGGAGAATGGCTTGAACGTGGGATTCATCCCCATATAGCGGGTGAAGACCTCGGCGACCTCGACGATGCTGCCCTTGAGGTTGGGATCGGCCTGATAGGCGACATATTGCGCGGGCCCAAGCACCGAGGTGTCGATCTCCTTGTTGCGGAAGGCGACGTCGCGGGCGGCGGCTTCGCCCATCAGCGATACGACGAGCTTGTCGGCATATGGCTTGCCGGGCTTGTAGAACCGGTCCCAGCGTTCAAGCACGATGCGCGATCCCGGCACGTGCTCGACGAATTTGAATGGACCGAGACCGATCGGCTTCTGGAGGAAGCTCTCCTTGCCGCCCTCGTCGGCCGGATAGATCGAGGTCAACGCGGTGAAGAAATAGAAGGCGGGATCGACTTTCTCGGTCAGCTTCATTTCGAGGGTGAAGTCGTCGATCTTCTTCAGGCCGGAGATTTCCTTGGCTTGGCCCTTCTCGACCTCGGCCGCGCCCTCGATCAACCGGACAAAGCGCGCACCGGGATAGGCCTTTGTGCCGTCCATGATGCGATTGTAGGACCAGATAATGTCGTCGGCCGTCATCTTGCGGCCGTTGTGGAAATAGGCGTCGTCGCGCAGCCTGAAGGTATGAACGAGGCCACCGCCCGAGACGGCGACCTCCTTGGCAAGTTCCAGAACCGGCTTGCCCTCGGTCGAGTCCCAGATGTAGAGCGAGCGGTGCAGAGCCTTGGCGTAGATCTCGTCTTGGGCGCGCGGTGTCGTGTGGATGTCCATGCTGGTGAAGCTGGAGCCATAGGGCGCGGTCATGCGAATGGTCCCGCCCTTGCGCGGGGTCTGGGCCGCCGCCGTGGCGGCGAGTGCGAGCCCGAGGCCAACCGCGATCGCAATCAACTTGAACTTCATGCTTCCCCCAACGATGCAGGAACATTCCGATCAGCGAGTTGACCATCGGCAGCACGTCAAGCGCAAGGTCCTCATGTCGCGTCGATGGCGACCGGCACCAAATAATTTGTGTCGCCGCGATGCGTGGGGCAGGAATATGGAAACGCTGCGGGTGCTGCGGGCGCCTACGGACATGATTTGACCGCGCCAGGACCTTGGCTGCAACTTGCGCGAGTATGTAAGCGCTTGCGATTGAACGGATTTCGGCTTCCGTCGCGAAATTGCGAAGCCAGGGTTCCGGACCGCATGACCTGGCAACGAGCCGCCTGTGACATAATAACCCGACGGGCAAATCGGCGCTTCCGTCGTCGGGCAAATCAGTGATCCAATTCCGCCCGTCTCACCCGATTGAGGGGCGCGTCGCGATCGTCACGAGTGTTGCGGTGAGATGCGGTGGACGTGGATCATGCAAGCGACGACTGCATGTGAAGCGGACGGTGAAGTCGTGTGGTCCTGACGCCCCAGTGGCTGGTGTCCTCTAGCAGGATGCGAAGCATCCCTGCGAAGGGCGGTGACAAGCAAGCCAGGTCTCGCCGGGGAGAGCACGAAGTAAGCCGTAAACCATCGCGCAGGGAAAGCCGGAGTTTCCGGTTACACCTGTGGTCCTACCCCCGGTGCTTTTTGTTGCACCGGACCCATGGGTGCAATCGGCACCCGGCTTCCCCTGCGCCCTCTTCAAGAGAGAGGGCGGAATGAGAGGCAAGACTCGGGCAGATGTTGTCGCGGGAATGCGAAAGCATGACCCACAAACGGCGCAACATATTCGATGTCGTCTTGGCGAAAGCCAGGACCCATTACCCCAAATGTCAGTTGCGATGCGACGCTGGGGCCACGGCCCTCTCTCAACAGATATCGGTGGTTATGGGTCCTGGCTTTCGCCAGGACGACGATTGGGCAGATGGCGGGCTCGTATCTCTGCCGTCATGCCCACGCGATGGCGAAGACTTTGCGCGGGCATGACGGGACGGATAGCTCCGCGCGATCTTGGACGCTCATTCCAATCCCTAAAGATACCACGCCAGCACCGCCTTGAGCCGGGCGTTCTCGATCACCGGCAGCGCGACCACCTGGTTCATGCCGGAGCCACGCGCCAGGGTAGCCGCGATCGATTCATCCTGCTTCAGATGCTCGGTGAGCGCGGGCATGCCGGTGGCCCATGCGCCGCCGATAGAGCCTTCGCCGCGACCGATCGTCTTGGCCGCATAGAGCGCAGCAAGATCGGACTGCTCGCTGCAGTCGCCGGAGTGAAACACCAGCGCCGACCGCGCTTCGTTCGGCACCCAGATCTCGAACCGGCGTGCGATCGGCGTCGCCTGCGCCGACAGGAATGTCACCACCCAGGTCTGGTCGCCGGTCGTGTAGGGGATGCCGACACCGCAATTGATGCCGATTTCGGATGCGTCCTCCCAGCGCAGGAATCCCTTGGAATTGTGCAGGTCCTTGATGATCAGCGGCATGCCGGCCTTCCAGGTCCGGCCGGGCAGGCCGAAGCCGCGCGGGAATTTGGTGTGACGCGAGTTGAACTCGAACATGTCGGCGGTGCCGTAGTAGCCGTCGACCAGCGCCATCTCGTGGGATTTGTCGGGATCGTTGTGCCAAAGTTCGATCGCGCCGACATGCTTCCGGTCGTCACCGCAGAGCAGCACCATCACCGCCATTAGGAATTCGCCGGCGAACACCGGAAGCGCGACGCCGCAGGTCAGGCCGGCTTCGCGCGCCTCTTCGGTTCGCTTGAAATAGGAATTGGCGAATTCGGTCAGGATGACCGGATGGCCGCTCGCCCAGGCCTTGCCGGGAAGGCCCTCGTCATAGGCGAACAGCGCGTTCTCGCTGACCGCGTTGAACTCGACAAACTCGGAGTTGTGCAGGCTGCCGCCGAATTCCAGCCGCGTCCGTGTTGGATCGGGCACCCAGAGCTCAACAACGCGAATGAAGGTTTTCATCGCACGCACCTGCCGTCTCGCCGACGGCTAGCATCGGCGATGTCACAGCAAAATGTGCGCTCAAATAGCGGGCAAGCGACGCCCAAAGTTGATGCGAAGGCGCGATTTCGTCTCAGTCCCGGTACGACGGATCGGCGCGATCGAGCTTGCGCAGCAGCGCCGGCCAGGCGAGTTCGCCGTTACGCGCGGCGCGGCCGGGCTTGGGTAGCATCCGCTCATAGGTGTCTTCGAGGATGTTTTGCGGCGGATAGATCAGCTTGGTGTTGCAGGACAGCGCCATCACCTGGGTCTGGCAGGCGCGCTCGAGCCGGAACAGCACGTTGAAGGCGGCGGGCACGGTGCGGCCGACGACCAGGAGGCCATGGTTGCGCAGGATCATCGCCTCGTTGTCGCCGAGGTCGCGGACCAGCCGCTCGCGCTCGTCGACATTGTCGGCGATGCCCTCGAAGTCGTGATAGGCGATGTGCAGGAAGCGCATCGAGGTCTGCGCCAGCGGCAGCAGGCCGCATTCCATCGCGGAGACCGCCATGCCGGCCGGGGTGTGGGTGTGCGCGACGCAGTCCATATCGTGCTTGGCCATGTGGATGGCGCTGTGAATGACCAAGCCGGCGACGTTGACATCATAGTCGGTTGCGTTGAGCAGCGTGTTGCCCTCGACGTCGACCTTGATCAGGCTGGAGGCGTCGATCTCCTCATACAGCATGCCGTAGGCATTGATCAGGAACTGGTCGGTGGTGCCGGGCACGCGGCAGGAGATGTGGTTCGCGATCATCTCGGTCATGCCGTACATCGCCATCAGGCGATAGCAGGCGGCGAGATCGACACGGGCCTGCCACTCCTCGGCGCTCACCTGCTCGCGAACGGATTTTACGACCTTGATCGCGGGCGAGCTGACGGGGGGATTCATGGCGTTCTCTCCTTGAGACATCTGCGGGGCCGGGGCCCGATCGTTGGCGTGGACCATAGCAGAATCGGCACGGCGGCAAGCGGCGGCGCGTCTGCTTATTTGCAGATCTGGCGGGCAAAAGCCGAATGCGGCATTGGCGCCCCGCGCCTTCGATGTCAGGATACGAAAAAACAGCCGAGGCGCACAAAATGAGCGAACGCAAGATTCGTATTGCCGTCCTGCATTTCTCCCACGAAACCGTCTCGTTCCTGCCGAACGAGACCACGCTCGACGACTTCATCTATCCGGGCTCGCCGGCGAGGGGCGAGGCGCTGCTGCAGTTCGATCCCGAGAACTACATGGGCGGCTTTGTGCAGGTGGCGCGCGAATTCTCCGAGGTTGAACTGGTCGGAATCGAATCCCCACTCTGGCCGAAGACCTACACCGGATCGGGCTGGATCACCGAGGAAGCCTATCGCACCTTTACCGGAAGGATGATCGCCGGACTGAAGGAGGAGGGGCCGTTCGACGGAGTCTATCTGTGCCTGCATGGCGCGATGGCGGTGCGCGGCGTGCCGCGGCCGGAGGCCGATCTGGCGCGACAGGTCCGCGAGGTGGTCGGCCGCTCCGCCTTGATCGCCGCGACCTTCGACCCTCACGGCAATGAGGACGAGGCATTCCTCGAACAGGCCGACATGGCGTTCGGCGTCAAATATTTCCCGCACTATGACGCGCATCTGCAGGGCGAACGGGCGGCGCGCATGCTGGTGCGGGCGATCCGCGGCGACTTCAGACCAGCGCACAAGACCATCAAGGTCCCCGTGATCTCGCCCACCGTGCTGCAATGGACCGGCGCGCGTCCCTGGATGGATCTCGTGCAGCGCGCGCTGGTCTGGGAGGCCCGCGAGGTCGACGTCTACGTCAACATCTTCTTCGGCTTCCCGTTCGCTGATGTCCCCGACGTCGGCATGACCGTGCAGGTCCTGACCAACGACAACCCAAAGCTCGCCGAGCAGGTCGCGCGCGATCTCGCCGGCATGATCTGGCGGCTGCGCAAGGCGCTGCTGCAATCGACCCGGTTGCACAGCATTGCCGAGGGTGTGGCGCTGGCCAAGCAGGCCGTCGCCGATGGCAACACGCCGGTGGTGCTGGCCGATCACAGCGACCGCTCGGGGTCGGCGACCTGGCTGCTGCGCGAGATCATTGCGCAGGACCTCGCCAACACTGTCATCGCGACCATTGCCGATGCCAGGGCGACGGCAAGCCTGAAGGCGGCGGGTGCCAAGGCCGGCGATGCCTTCGACATGGAGATCGGCGGCCGCGCCGACGAGTCGGCGGGCGATCCGGTCCGCATTCAGGGTGCGATCTCGGCGGCGGCGGAGGGGTACGGGCAGTTCTGGGTCTGCGTGCGCTTCGGCCGCAACAATGTGCTGATCCTCTCCACCTATCTGGTGCAGATCATGGAGCCGTTCTCGCTGAAAGCGCTGGTGCCTGACATCGGTGGATTCGAGGTCATGGCGATCAAGTCGCGGGTGCACTTTCGGCGCGGCTTCGACGACAACGGCTTTGCCAAGACGATCCTGCTGGTCGAGCCTGACGAGCCTTTCCTTGGCACGACGCAGCTGGACAAGCTGCCCTACAAGAACGTCGATCTTGCGCAGTTCTATCCGTACGGCAATCCGGCGTTTTCGGAGGGGGCGTCATGACGGAAGGCCGCTACCGCCTGATCGGTTCGACCGCATCGCCCTATGCGATCAAGCTGCGGGCGCTGATGCGCTACCGGCGCATCCCGCACGACTGGGTGATCATGACCAAGGCGTTGCGGGCGGCAACCGCGCATCTGAAGCCGATGCTGATTCCGGTGCTGCAATATCCCGACGGCAGCTATCGCGGCGAGACCACGACGCTCGCCTACGATCTGGAGGCGCGTCACCGGGGGCGGTCGGTGATCCCGGAGGAGAAGGCCACAGCCTTCGTCTGCGATCTGCTCGAGGACCTCGCCGACGAATGGGCGGTGAAGCTGCTTTTTCTCTATCGCTGGTGGGACGAGGAAGATCAGGCTTATGTCTCGCGCTGGGCGGGAGAGGAGTGGTCGACGTCGGAAGCCGCGGCCGGCAGCCGCGAGGAAATCGAGGAATTCCGGCAGCGGCAGATTTCGCGCATGGCCATTCTCGGCGCCACCGAAGAGAACCGTCCGCTGCTGGAGCAGAGCTATCGCCGGACGCTCGCGGCATTCGAGCCGCATGTCGGCATGACGAATTATCTGTTCGGCAGCCGGCCGTCGCTGGCGGATTTCGCCTGGTTCGGCCAGTTCAGCGAGATGGCGACCGATCCGACCCCGATGCGGATCATGCGGGAACGCGCGCCGTTCACCGATCACTGGGTGCGGCGGCTCGATGATGCCTCCGGTGTGGAGGGCGACTGGTATCCGCGCGAGCAGGCGCTCGGCGGGTTCGCCGAGGCGCTGCTGCGGATCGCGGGCGAGCTCTATCTGCCGTTCCTTGCCGCCAATGCCGATGCATTTGGGAAGGGCCTCGAACGGCTCGAGATCAGCGTCTGGGGACTGCCTTACGCGCTTGCGCCGTTTAAATATCAGGTCAAGTGCCTGCAGCAGCTGCGCGAGAAGTTTGCCGCGCTCGATGCCGGCGATCGCGCGGCGCTGAAGCCCGTGCTGGAACGCACGGGATGCTGGGCGACCCTGAGTGGAGGCTGATCGATCAGGGACGTTAAGCAGATTAGAAACGCCCGTCGTCCAGGTTCGATGCCTGCTGCCGAGCGCGACCGCGACCGGGTCCGGATGCCTGATCCGCTCGATCATCATATCGATGCGATCGCCGCCCCAGAACAGTTCGCCGTTGAACACCATGCTGGGCACACCGAACACGCCGAGCGCTTCGGCCTCGTCGATGATGCGATCGTGTTCCGCGCGGGCAGGGCCGCGAACATAGGCTTCGAACGCCTCAGTGGAACCGCCGATCGCGGAAATCACGCTGGCGATCCCCGCCAGGTCGTCGATCTCCAGCTCGTGGTTCCAGAACTTCCGGAACACCGTGTCATGATAGGGCCGGAACAGCCCGTGGCGCTGCGCGAACAACATCCCGGAGCTGGCGTAGAAGGCATCATAGATCCGGCGCGGGCCCTTCATGGTCAGTCCCTGCGCATTCGCGAACCGCCGCGCATCCATGTAGGAGTAGCGGACCTTGCGCCAGAAATGCGGGGTGCGCGCCTCGACCGTGCCCATGAACTCGGGAATGCGAAGCGTGTAGGGCAGCCATTCCAGCTCGACGCCAAGGGTCTCCTCGAGCTCGAACAGCCGCTTGTTGGCGACATAGGCATAGGGAGACTTGTAGTCGGTGTAGATGCGTACGCGCGGCTTTTCGATCATCGTTCCTCACCCTGTCGAGACAATTGTTCCCGATCCCACGCGGTGACGCAATGCGGTGCGACGAGAGAGAGATGGCGCGCAAACGAATGGGCCCCGGTGCATTCAAGCATCGCGGGGCCCTGCTACTTCGTTTTAGCGAAGGATCTCTGGTGTAGACCAGTGGTGTTTCGGGACCTAAAAGCGCTTGGCCTTTGCGCTCTCGTCCTGCGGATATGTTCAGATTGTCGGCAGTGCACGCGGCTAGCAGCTGCTGTTCGCCTCAACGTGCACCGAGACCTTGCCGCTGAGCAAGGTCGCTGGCTTTCGCCGGTGGCGTCATGCTCCTCTCCAAGAGTGGGCCGACGGACCTCTGTCCGCTTCTCTGCCTGGCGGCCGATTCCAAAATCGTCCGCCAATTCCTGCGACGCGGGGAGCAGGCGCTCCCGACCCCGACAGGTGCAGTCAGCGAAATGCTGCGGCAGATATGGCCTGCTGTCAAGTTAACGAGCGGGGCAATTCAGGTCAGGACTCCTGTCGCGCCTTGGTCTTTCGATACTGCGTGAAGTCCGGATCGTGCGTCATTTTCCAATAGTCGACGAACCGCCACGGCATTGCCGAGAACACCCGCCCGCTTCTGTTGCGGTAGTAGGTCGTCATGCCCGGATGCGTCCAGATCAGCTGCTCGTGCTCGGCATCGACGTTGCGGATGTATTCGTCATGCGCGTCGGGATGCACATCGATCGCAGCGATATCGTTCTCGATCATCTCGACGAGACAGGCGGAGATGTAGCGGCTCTGGCATTCCGACTGGAAGATCACGCTGCCGCCATGCGCGGGTCCCGAGTTGGGGCCGAGCATCAGAAACAGGTTGGGGAAGTCAGGCACAGTGAGACCGAGATACGCGGTCGGATTGTCGTCGCGCCACGCCTGCTTGAGGTTCTTGCCGTCGCGGCCGGTGATGTTGAGACGCGCCGCCATCTCGGAGACCTTGAAGCCGGTCGAGATCACGATGACGTCGTGCGGTCGGGATTTACCGTCGGCCGTGACGATTCCGTCCGCAGCGAAATGGTCGATCTCGTCGGTGACCAGCTCGACATTCGGACGGGTCAGCGTCTTGAACCAGTTGTTGTCGAGCAGGATGCGCTTGCCGTAAGGCGGATAGGTCGGCATGCACTTCTCGATCAAATCAGGGCGGTCCTTCAGCTCGGAGAGGATGAAGTCGGCCAGCTCCTGGCGATGCCGGTCGTTGCCCTTGTTGACGGCGCGGTCCGGGTGCGGCCAGGCCGGATCCTTGCGCAGGAACGGCAGCAGCCCGTCGCCGTAGCGCCAGAACATGTTGAAGCGATACCACTGCACATAAAACGGCAGATGCGCCAGCAACCACTGCGCGCCGTCGGTGATCGGGTCGGAATAGCCCTTGACCGGCCGCGCCCACTGCGCGGTGCGCTGGTAGACGGTGACCGAGGCGACGCGGTCGGCGATCGACGGCACCAGTTGCATCGCGGTCGCGCCGGTGCCGATTACGGCGACATGCTTGCCGTCCAGCTTGATGTCGTCGGACCACAGCGCCGAATGAACCTTCTGGCCGGTGAAATCCCCGTCTCCCTTGAAAGAGGCAGGCGAGGGATCATTGAGTTGCCCGATCGCGCTGACCAGCGCGGTGGACTCGAAGGTCTCTTCACCGCTTGCGGTCTTCAGCGTCGAGATCCAGCGGCGCTTGCCTTCGTTCCAGCGCGAGGCGACGAGCTCGGTCGAGAGGCGGACGTGCTCGCGGATGCCGTATTCGCGCACGACCTTGAGCAGATAGTCGAGCAGTTCCTGGCGCTGCGCGAAATAGCGGCTCCACGGATTGCGGGCGCCGAACGAAAACGAATAGGAGTGGTTCGGCGTATCGACACCGCAGCCGGGATAGCGGTTGACGTACCAGGTGCCGCCGATCTCGTCCTGCTTCTCGACGATCGTGTAGGGAATGCCGAGCCGCCCGAGCGCAACGCCGAGCGCGATCGCGCAGACGCCGGCGCCGACGATCAGCACGTGCTGCTGCGCCAGCCTCTCGTTGGACGGGCGCTCGCGCCATCTGGCATCGCGGGGAACGAATCCCATTTCCTCGCGCATCAGAGGCGCGTATTCCGGCGCGACGTTCTCGCCGAGCGTCGCGTGCATCATCCGCAGCATCAGTTCATCGCCGGGATTGGTGATGACGGGCTTCGGCGTCCCGTTCGCGAACAGATTCAGGACGGCCGCGCGGACCTCGTCCTGGATCTCTTTCGGCACGCCCGCGTCCGGATCGGGGATCAGGCGGACGTCGCGCTTTGGCTTGTACGGCGGCTCGAGCCACTTCTCGTCGCCGGTCATGTGCACCAGCACCATCAGCAGCACGCGGATATCGCCCTCGGCGATGGCGGAGGACAGATCGAGGTGTTGGCGGGAAAGCTCGATATTCATGTGTCGTCCTCAGCTGGCCGGTGCGTCGGGCAGACCGCCATAGGCGGCCCAGGTGGTGCCGACGATGTAGCCGGCATCGACCGGCAGGTTGATGCCGGTCACGCCGCTGCTCTGCGGCGAGAGCAGCCAGGCGATCGCCTGGGCCACTTCCATCGGCTCGACCAGCCGGTTCATTGCGGTCGGGCGGGCCAGCAGATCCTTGTTCAGGGCGCCCGACGCGATGCCGGCCTCGAGCGCCACGGTGCGGGTGAAGCCGGGCGACACCGCGTTGACGCGAACGCCGGAACGGCCCCATTCGGCGGCGAGCGTCTGCGTGATCTGGATGACGCCGGCCTTCGCCGCGGTATAGGCGTGGATCGGGCCCGACGTCATGCCGGCCACCGAGGCGACGTTGACGATCGCGCCATGCCGCCGCTTCGCCATGCCGATGCCGACGCTGCGCGCGACCAGAAAGGTGCCGCGCAGGTCGATATTGACCTCGCGGTCCCATTGTTCCATCCGCACCCGCTCGATCGTGTGCATCTTGCCGAACACGCCGGCCGCGTTGACGAGGCCGGTGATCGGGCCGTGCGCCTTCTCGATATCGGCGACGCCGATAACGACGGCGCTTTCGCTCGCGACGTCGAACGGCGCCGGCCAAAGGATGGCGGTCGTTCCGACCAGCGGCTCGGGCGCGATATCGACGATGACGACGCGATGGCCCTGATCGGCAAGCAGCGTTGCGGTCGCCGCGCCAATGCCGCGGCTGCCGCCGGTGACGAGGATGGTACCGTCGGCGCTCATGACTTTCTTCCTTGGTCGCTCGTGGTGAACAGGCCGCGCGTGACCAGCTTTTGGTAGGCCGTGATGACGTAGTCGGGCACGGCGGTGACGCCTTGCTCGGAGTAGGAATAGCGGCGGCTGAGATAGCCGCGCGCACCCATCAAGACCTGGACGATGGCCTCGAATTCCTCGTCGCTGAAATTGTTGGTGGCGCCCGCGGCCCGCGCGCGCTGGAGGATCCGGACATAGGCGCTCGAAATATTGTCGAAATGCTTCTGGTAGCCGATCGGTGCGAAGAACTCGGCCTCGTTGAGGATGCGGAGAAACTCGGGCACCTCGCGGATGAAGTCGAAGAAGGCACTGAAGCGCTCGACCTCCTGCCGTGCTTCGTTGGCAGTGCCGGTGCGTGCATGGATGAAGCGGACCATGTCGAGGCCGATCTTCGGCAGCAGCTGATCGAGCAGCTCCTGGCGATTCTCGAAATGATTGTAGAAGGTGCCTTGCGCGACGCCGGCAGCTTCCGTGATGCGCGCAACCGAGGCTTCGGCATAGCCGTATTTGCCGACGACCTTGGTCGCGGCGTCGAAGATCTTCTGCTTGGTCCAGGCGTTGCGCTCGACCCGGTTGAGTTTTGTGACCTTGGCGGATGTCGCTTGCGTCATGCGGTGGCCTCGACCTCAGCGCGGAGCACGCGTTTGAGCACCTTGCCGGATGGATTGCGGGGCAGGCTGTTGCGGATGATCAACTGCCGCGGCACCTTGAAGCCGGCGAGACGTGTCCGGCAGAATTCGGTGAGATCAGCCAGGTCGAGCCTTGCGTCGTCGGCCAGCACCACGATGGCGACCGGCTTTTCGCCCCAGCGGTCGTCCGGCAGGCCGATCACCGCGACCTCGCGCACCCCGGGGATTTCATCGATGACGCGCTCGACCTCGGAGGAGGCGATGTTCTCGCCGCCGGAGATGATCATGTCCTTCTTGCGGTCGGTCAGATAGAGGAAGCCATCGTCATCGAGATAGCCGACGTCACCGGTGCGGAACCAGTCGCCGAAGAAGGCGGATGCGGTTTTATCAGGATCCTTCCAGTAGCCCTGCGTGACCTTCGGTCCGCGCAAGCAAATCTCGCCGTTCTGGCCAGCGGGCAGGCGCTTGCCGGCGTCGTCGCGGATCTCGATCTCGACATGGGCGATGGCGCGGCCGGTCGAGCCGATCTTCTCGATCTCGCGGCCGGCGTCCATGAAGGTATCGCCGCCGCAGCTCTCAGTGAGGCCATAGGCATCGATGTAGCGCGCGTTCTTGAAATAGTCAGAGAAGGCGCGGATGCGGACTTCCGGCGTCTTCTCGCCGCCGCCGATCGCCCATTGCAGGCTGGAGACATCGTAACGCTCGCGGTTCGGGCAGGTGAGGAGGGCCGTGGTCATGACCGGCGCAAACCACGCCGCGTTGAGCCTCTCGCGTTCGATGGCGGCCAGCGCCGGTTCAGGCTCGAAGGTGCGGTGAATGCACAGCATACCGCCATGCCAGAGCACGGCAATGCCGGGCAGGTCGAGGGCGCCGACATGATAGAGCGGGCCGACGACGAGCAGCCGCGTGTCGGCGTTGAGTCCAAGCACCACGGTCTGGTCGGCGGATTTCCAGTAGATGTTCTCGTAAGTGAGCATCACCCCCTTGGGGCGATCCGTCGTGCCCGAGGTGTACATCAACCGCATCAGGTCGCGCGGCTGGCGCACATGGATCGGCGCCGGGGCAATATCGGGCGCAAGGTTGGTGACGCTGGATTGGGCGGCTTCATCGAGCAGCACGACCGGTGCATCGCCAGCTGCGATCGCGGCAAATTCCTCGTCGGCGACCAGCAGCCGCGAGCCGGAATTGCCGACGATGTAGCCGACTTCAGCGGCCGACAGGCGATAATTGATCGGCAGGAACACCGCGCCGATGTGGCTGGTGGCGAATACCAGTTCGAGGAAGGCCCCGCTGTTCTTCATCAGGACGGCGACGACATCGCCCGGCGCAATTCCGCGTGCTGCGAGCCAGCTGCCGACCTGCCGGATCCGCAGATCGAAATCTGCATAGGTGACGTCTTCGCCGCGATAATTCAGCGCACAGCGGTCCGGAGTCCGCCTGGCATGAAATGCGATGAAGCTGGAAAGATTGATCATTTGCCGTCCGTCGGGCCGATTCCGGCGCCGTTTTCTCCCTGGATGAATTATGAGTCGTAATTCATCTTTGGCTTGACGTCACCCCCCTTGCTCTGAAAACATCGTGGCCATGGAGACGAAACGATCTCCGACAGGGATTTGGGAACGCGAACCCGACAGGGAGGGAGTATGACGAGGACCCGGAAACCGGGCATCAGCCGGCGCTCGACGCTTGCGCTGATGGGCGCCGGTGCGATGAGCTTTGCTGCGCCATGGGTGGCGCGCGCACAGGCCAAGACCATCAAGATCGGCATGCGACCATTCTGTCGGGTCGCGTCGCGCAACTCGGGACGTCCTCGCGCAATGCGGTGATGCTGGAAGTCGAGAAGGTCAATGCCGCGGGCGGACTTGCCGGGCGGCAGATCGAGATGGTGATCCGCGATTCCAAGGGACAGCCGCAGGAAGCCGCGCGGATCGCGCGCGAGCTCGTCAACACCGACGGCTGCGAGATGCTGCTCGATGGCGAGGCATCGTCGGGATCGTTCGCGGTTCACGAGGTGGCGCGCGATCTCGGCGTGCTCTGCATCCACACCTGCTCGGAAGCATCGTCGCTGACCGCCGATCCCAAGCAGCACATTCCGAACGCCTTCCGTTGCGTCCGGCAGGGCATTCATGACTCGATCGTCGGCGCCGGCTACGCGGCCGGGATCGCCAAGGCCAAGAGCCTGAAGAAATGGGCGACCTGTTCGCCCGACTACGCCTATGGCCGCGACACCACCGGCGAATTCGTGCTGTACCTGAAGAAGTTCGCGCCCGATGTCGAGATCATCAGCGAATCCTGGCCGAAGCTGTTCCAGCCCGATTACACCGAGGTGGTGACTAAGATCCTGCAGGCCAAGCCGCAGGCGCTCTATTCCTGCCTGTGGGGTGGCGATCTCACCTCCTACATCGACCAGGCCAACATCTACGCGATGTTCAACCAGATGGAGGTGTTCGCGGTCAACATGGCCGACTACACCGCGCTCACGGTGGTGAAGAACTTGCCCAAGGGCATCCACTCCGGCGACCGTTACATCAAGACATTCCCGCCGACGCCGGAGAATGCAGCCTGGGGTGATGCCTACAGGGCGAAGTACAACGAGTATCCGACCAACTGGTCCTGGCAGAACGCGACCGCCGTCATGTTCCTCAACGAGGCCGTCAAGAAGGTGAACTCGACCGACGGCAAGAAGGTCGCAGAGGCCCTCACCGGGCTCACCATCAAATGCCCGTTCGGTGCCGACGGCACCGTCACGATGCGCGCCGACGACCACACGCTGGTCGGCTACGCGATCGGCTGGGGCACCACGATCCCGCAGGAGCCCTACGTGCCTGACGTCAAGGCCGGGGACTGGAAGACCATCTTCGAGCTCGAAGCCGAGTGGAAGAAGAGCAAGGGCTACACCTGATCCGCATGCGGGGCGGAGGCAGCGTGCTGTCTCCGCCTTGCATCTGATGTTGTCGCGCGCCGGCGTTGCGGCCCGCCGTAATGGATGATTCTCGTGGACCTCGACGCGCTCGCCAGTTGCCTCACCAGTCCTGCATGCCTGGTGACGCAGACCACCAGCGGCCTGATCATCGGCATGCTGCTGTTTCTCGTCGCCGTCGGGCTGACCCTGATCTTCGGCGTGCTCAAGGTGGTCAATTTCAGCCACGGCGCCTTCTATATGTTCGGCGCCTATTTCGCGATGACGGCCTATCAGCTCACTGGCAGCTTTGCGCTGGCGATCCTGAGCGGTGCCGTCGGCACCGCGCTCCTCGGCCTGATCTTCGAACGCGCCTTCATGAGCCGCGTCTACGGCCGCGACGTGCTGATGCAGCTTTTGGTCTGCTACGCCTTCGTGCTCATCTTCGACGATGTCGTCCGCATGATCTGGGGGCCTGAATTCAGGTCGATGGGTATGCCGGCAGCGTTCCAGGTGCCGCCGCTGTTCATCGCCGGCGGCGTAGTGCCGCCTTATTATCTGCTGCTGATCGGGGTGGCGCTCGCGGCCGCGGTGGTTCTCGGGCTGGGGCTGGCGCGCTCCAGGATCGGCAAGGTGATCCGTGCGGCCGCGCACAATCCCGGGATGGTGTCGGCGCTCGGTATCAACACCGGGCTGATCTATGGCGGCGTGTTCGCGCTCGGCGGCATGCTGGCGGGGCTGGCGGGAGCACTTGCCGCGCCGGTGCGCTCGCTGACGCCGGGCATGGGCTTCTCGGTCCTCATCGAGTCCTTCATCGTCACCGTGATCGGCGGCATGGGTTCGATCCTGGGTGCGCTGATCGGCGCGCTCCTGATCGGCCTGATCCGCTCGTTCGGATCGCTCGGCTTCCCGCTGTTCACCGAGGGGCTGATGTATCTCTTCATGGTGATCGTACTGGTGTCGCGTCCGACCGGCCTGTTCGGCAAGGAGGTCGCATGACCGAGTTGCAGGCCGGGCAGGGCGCGCAGCCCCTCAAGGTGCCCCGGATCGACGCCAGGCCGCAGCGCTATCGCGATGTGCTGATCGCGCTCGCGGCCTTTGTGCTGCTTGCGCTGCTGCCGATGGTGTTCGGCAGCAAGCAGCTGCTCGACTTCGTGATCCGCTGCGCAGCCTACGGATTGTTCGCGACGTCGCTCAACCTTCTGGTCGGCTACACCGGACTGATCTCGTTCGGGCATGGCATGTTCTTCGGCCTCGGCGCCTATGGTTTCGGCCTCATGATGCAGAAGACCGGTGTGCCGATCCCGGTGGCCTTCGTCGCCACGCTGGCGATGACCTTCGTCGTCGCCGTCGTCATCGGCGCGATCTGCGTGCGGCTGAAGGAGATCTATTTCGCCTTCGTCACGCTGGCGTTCCAGATGCTGGTTCATTCGACCATCCTGTCGTGGCAGTCGCTGACCGGCGGCGACCAGGGACTGCGCGGCGGCATTCCGCGGCCGCCGTTTCTCGGCATCGACCTCTCGAACCATCTGCATCTCTACATCACGAGCTGCGCGCTGCTGGTGATCGGGCTGTTCCTGATGCGCCAGATCGCGCAGTCGCCGTTCGGCTACACGCTGCGCATGATCCGCGACAATGCCACGCGGGCGAGCTTCATCGGCATCGATGTCTGGCGCGCGAAGCTGACTATCTTCGTGCTAGCGGCGCTGTTCGCGGCGGCCGGCGGCATCATCATGGCGCTGTTCGTCTCCGGCGCCTATCCCGAATTCGCCTACTGGACGATCTCGGGCGAAGGCATCTTCATCAATATGCTTGGCGGCGTGACGACCTTCCTCGGGCCGATGGTCGGAACAGTGCTGCTGCTGATCCTCAACGACACCGTGACCCGCCTGACCGAGTATCACGGCATCGTGCTCGGCATTGTGATCCTGTTCTTTGCCATCGGCCTGCGAAAAGGCCTCATGGACTTCGTCGTCGAATGGTACGGCCATCGACGTGGTGAAGGGCGCGGTTAGCCATGCTGGAAATTCGCGCCCTCTCGAAATCCTTTGGTGGCGTCAAGGCGACCGACAACGTCTCGCTCGACTTTGCCGACGGTTCGCTCACCGCCGTGATCGGCCCCAACGGCGCCGGCAAGAGCACCTTCTTCAACCTGATCACGGGCGCGCTGCGGCCGGATGCCGGGCAGATTTTGCTCAATGGCGTCGACATGGCGGGCAAGACCCCGCCCGAGATCGTGCGCCACGGCATCGGTCGCGCCTTTCAGGTCGCGAGCATCTTTCCGTCGCTGACGGTCGAGGAGACGATGCTGGCAGCGGTCTGTGCCGATCAGCGCCGTGCCGGCGTGATGCATCGCCGCTTTCCGCTGGCCGAGACGCGCGACCGCGCCGAGCATGCAATGGAGCTGCTCGGCCTTGCGAGCAAGCGCAACAGGACCGCGGCGACGCTGTCGCATGGCGACCAGAAGCTGCTCGATATCGCGCTCGCGCTGGTGCTCGATCCCAAGGTGCTGCTGCTCGACGAGCCGACCGCGGGCATGGGCACCGAGGAGCGCTGGCGCATGATCGATAAGGTGCGCGAGCTCTGGGAGAAGCAGAAGATCACCGTCGTGTTCATCGAGCACGACATGGATATCGTGTTCAAGATCGCACCTGAGATCGTCGTGCTGTGTTACGGCCGGATCCTGGCGACCGGGACGCCTGATGCGATCCGCAGGAATGAAGCCGTCATCGAGGCCTATCTCGGCAGCGACGACCACGCGGGGGTGGTATGAGCACGCAGCCGATGGTGCAGGTCGAGGACCTCGACGTCTATTATGGCACCAGCCAGATCCTGTTCGGCGTCGGACTCTCGGTGCGGATGGGCGAGACCATGGCGCTCCTGGGCCGCAATGGGGCCGGAAAGTCGACCACCATGAAGGCGATCATGGGGCTGGCGCCGGCGCGCCGCGGCAAGGTGACCTTGCGCGGCAACGTGGTCTCCGGGATGAGGCCGCACCACATCGCGCGGGCCGGGCTTGGCTTCGTGCCGGAGGACCGCCAGATCTTCCCCGAGCATACGGTCGAGGACAATCTCGTCATCGGCCAGAAGACGGGGCCCGACGGCGAGGACGAGTGGTCGATCCGCCGCGTCTATGACGTGTTCCCGCTGCTGGAGCCGCTGCGGCACCGGATCGCCGGCAGGCTGTCCGGCGGCGAGCAGCAGATGCTGGCGATCGCCCGCACGCTGATGGGCAATCCGGTGCTGCTGCTGCTCGATGAGCCGAGCGAAGGGCTGGCGCCGATCATCGTGCAGCGCATCGGAGAATTGCTGCGGCAGCTCCGCGGCACGGGTGCCACAGTATTGATCGCCGAGCAGAACATGCATTTTTGCCTTGGCCTTGCGAGCCACGCGACGGTTATCGACAAGGGACAGATCGTCTACACATCCTCCATCGATGAGCTGAAGGGCAACGACAACATCCGGCAGCGCTATCTGGCGCTGTAGGGCATGATCCGGAAAAGTGCGCAGCGGTTTTCCGATAAGATCATGCCCAAGAGAATAGGGCTCTTCGAAAGTCATGGGAGGACAAATGGCGGGCGAACGCAAGCTGATGCCTACGCACGAGGCGCCGTATCGCGGGCTGAAAGTGCTGGATTTCGGGCAGGGGATCGCCTCGCCCTATTGCGCGATGCTGCTCGGGGTCTACGGCGCCGACGTCATCAAGGTCGAGCCGCCTGAAGGCGACTGGTCGCGCTATTTGGGCACGACCTATGGCAATCACACGACGTTGTCAGCGGTCTATAACCGCGGCAAGCGCAGCCTGTGCCTCGACATGAAACACAAGGACGGGATTGCGATCGCGCAGCTTCTGGCGCGCGAGGCCGATGTGCTCATTGAAGGATTTCGCCCCGGTGTCGCGGAGCGGCTCGGGCTCGGCTATGAGAGCCTGTCGCGCGACAATCCGGGTCTGGTCTATCTGTCGGTCAGCGGCTTCGGGCAGAGCGGGCCGTATTCAAAGCGGCCGGGTTCGGATTCGGTGGCGCAGGCGTTCTCAGGACTGGTCTCTGTCAATGTCGGTGCCGATGGCGTACCGCATCGGGTCGGCACCACGATCTCCGACGTCGTCACCGGCGTCTACGCGTTCCAGGCGATTGCGACGACGCTGTTCGCGCGAGCGACGGTCGGCACCGGTCGCTGGATCGATGTCAACCTCTGCCAGTCGACGTCGGCGCTGCTTGGCCATAAGGTCGCGGAATTCATCCTCGAGGGCGGTGCCCCGCGCGCGCTCAATGTGCCGGCCGGCACCTACCAGACGCAGGACGGCTGGATGATGGTCACGCTGGTGAACGAGCCGCAATACAAGCGGCTGTGCGGTGCGATCGACCGCGAGGATCTCGCCGGCGATCCCCGTTTCGCCGACTTCGCCCGGCGTGCGGACGCGGCCGATTCGCTGATCCCGCAGCTGCGCGAGGTGTTCCTGACGCAGCCGACGGATGTCTGGCTCGCGCGGCTGCACAGTGCCGATATCATCGCGGAGCGCATCCTCAATCCCGGCGAATGGCTGCGCAACCGCCACGTCGAGGCGACCAGCGCGTCGGTCCGCCAGGATACGCCGGGCGTCGGCGCGGTCTATTCGCCGCGGACGCCGGGGATCGCGAGCCTGTCCGAGGATCATCTTTGTCCTGCGCCGGACGTTGGGCAGGATAGCCGCGCGGTGCTGACAGAGGCTGGCTTTGGTTCGGCCGAGATCGACGGCTTGCTGCTGTCGGGCGCGGTGCGGCAGGCCAAAGCGATGACAGGAGGCAAGACATCATGAGCACGGACCTCGTTCGTTACTCGATCAGCAACCAGATTGCGGAGATTGTGCTGGACCGCGGGCCGGTGAATGCGCTCAGCATCCCCTTGATCGACGCGTTGCTGGCGGCGTTGGCGAAAGCGCGCGACGACGATGCGGTGCGCGCCGTGATCATCAGTAGCGCGCACAAGGTGTTTTGCGCTGGCCTCGACCTCGACATCGTCAGGGGCAAGCCCGCGATCGAGACCAAGGCATTCCTCGAGCGGCTGTACTTCGCGCTGAACGATACGCAGTACCGCATGGGTAAGCCGACGATCGCGGCGATCGACGGCGCGGTGCGCGCCGGCGGCATGACGATCGCGATATCATGTGACATGATCGTCGCGGGCGACAGCTCGACCTTCGGCTATCCCGAGATCGATGTCGGCCTGATCCCGGCGATCCACTTCGTGCAGTTGCCGCGGCTGGTGGGCAAGCACCAGGCGTTTGGCCCGCTGTTCCTCGGCGAGCCCTTCGATGCCGCGACCGCCTATCGCATGGGGCTGCTCAGCGAAGTGGTGCCGAAGGGCACCGCGCTCGGGCGGGCCCGCGAGATCGCGCGCAAGCTGGCCGCGAAATCGCCGATCGTGATGAAGATCGGCCGCGACGCCTTTATGCGCGCGGTCGATGCCGACTTCCGCCGCTCGGTGGAGAACACCGCGGAAAGTTTCGTGGTGGTCGCATCGACTGAAGACTGTCAGGAAGGGCTAAACGCGTTCGTTGAGAAGCGAGCGCCCAACTACAAGGGACGGTAAATGGCTGGATTGTATTTCGAAGAGTTCGAGGTCGGGCAGGAATTCCATCACGAGTTCAGCCGGACTGTGACGGAAATGGACAACACCATGTTCAGTCTCCTGACCATGAACCCGCAGCCGCTGCACATCGACGCGCACTTCTCCGAGAAGACCGAGTTCGGCCAGCGGCTGTTCAACAGCCTCTATACGCTCGGCATCATGATCGGCATGAGCGTGTACGACACGACCTTGGGAACCACGGTCGGCAATCTCGGCATGACCGACGTCAAGTTTCCAAAGCCGGTTTTCCATGGCGACACGCTGAAGGCGCATACCAGGATCATCGGCAAGCGCGCCAGCAAGTCGCGGCCGACCCAGGGTCTCGTCGAGTTCGAGCACACCATGACCAACCAGCGCGGCGAGGTGGTGGCAAGCTGCCGCCGCACCGGCCTGATGCACTGCAAGCCGAAGGCATAGACGATGCGATCGTTCCTGTTCGTTCCCGGCGACAACACCCGGAAATATGAGAGCGCGAAGAAGACCGCAGCCGACGCATTGATCCTCGACCTCGAGGACTCCATCGCACCGGAGCAGAAGGTGGTTGCGCGCGGCATCACGCGCGAGATGCTCGATGCGCGCAATCCGGACCAGAAGCTCTATATCCGCGTCAACGCGCTCGACACCGATCTGACGCTCGGCGACCTCGCGGCCGTGATGCCCGGAAGGCCTGATGGCATCGTGCTGCCGAAATGCGCCGGCGCCGCCGACGTCAACAAGCTCGCGCTCTATCTCGATGCATTCGAGGCCGCCTCAGGTATCGCGCAGGGCACCACGCGGATCGTTACGGTCGCAACCGAGACGGCGCGGGCGGTGCTGAAGATCCTGGACTTCGAGAACATGAGCCCGCGGCTCTGGGGCATGATGTGGGGTGCGGAGGACCTTGCGGCCTCGCTCGGCGCAACGCGCAACCGCACCGACGGCCGCTATCATTCGCCCTTCATCCTCGCCCGCGACCTCTGCCTGATCGGCGCAGCAGCGGCCGGCGTGGTTGCGATCGACACGATCGCCACCGATATCAACGATCTCGACGCGTTGAAGGTGGAGGCGATCGCGGCGCGGCAGGACGGCTTCCTCGCCAAGGCCGCGATTCATCCCAAGCATGTCGATGTCGTCAACGCGGCCTTCATGCCGACGGACGAGGAGATCGCATGGTCGGAGCGCGTGATCGCCGCGTTTGCCAACAATCCGTCCGGGGTCGCCAAGATGGACGGCAAGATGCTGGACAAGCCGCATCTGCGCGCCGCCGAGAAAATCCTGGCGTCGCGCAGGAAATAGTCAGTCGGGTTCGATCAGCGCGCCCTCCTTGAGGAGGGCCGCAATCTCGGCATCCGCAAGTCCAGCCTCGCGCAGGATCTCCCGGCCATGCTCGCCGAGGTTCGGCGGATAGGTCCGGATCGATGGCGGCGTCTTGCTCCAGGTGGCGACCGGGCCGGCCACGCGCAGCGTGCCTTCGGTCGGATGCTCCATTGATTGGATCAGCCCAACGGCGGTCAGATGCGGATCGTCGATCAGACTGTCGAGGTCGTGTAGCGGTGCATGCGGAATGTCGGCCTCTTCGAAGAAGCGCATCCATTCGGCGGTGCTGCGGGTCTTCATCATCTGTGAGAACCAGTCGTAGACGAAGTCGTAGTTCCGGGTTCTTGCTGAGATGCTGTTCAGCCGCGGGTCGCGGTCGGCTTCGTTCGCAAGGCCGATCTTGACGAAGAACGCGTTCCATTGCTTGTCGGAATAGACCAGCGCGCAGATGTAGCCGTCGCTGGTTTGATACGGACGGCGGTCCGGCGACAGCAGCCGGGAGTAGCCGGGCGGTCCGATCGGTGGCTCGAAGCTGCGGCCGGCCATGTGATCGCCGAGCACGAACTGCGCCATGGTCTCGAACATCGGGATTTCGATCGCCTGGCCTTCGCCGGTGCGCTCGCGGTGAAACAGCGCCGCGAGGATAGCGTGGACGGCATTGAGGCCGACGATGCGGTCGGCCATGGTCGCCGGCGAGTAGCGCGGCTCACCGGTGATCTTGCCGGTCAGCGCGGGCAGGGCGGTCAGCCCCTGGATCAGGTCGTCATACGCGGGCCGGCCGGCATAGGGCCCGGTCTCGCCGAAGCCGTGCAGGCTGGCATAGACAAGCCGCGGGTTGATCGCAAAGAGATCGTCGGCTCCGAGGCTCAGCCGCGCCATCGCCGCAGGACGGACGTTGTGGACGAACACATCGGCATCGGTGGCGAGACGCAGCAGCGCCGCGCGGCCGCTGGCCTTCTTCAGGTCGAGCACGATCGAGCGCTTGTTGCGATTGCCCTGCAGATACATCGCGCCCATCGCGGCATGGCGCATCGGGGCGGCGTGGCGCATCACATCGCCATCGGGGCTCTCGACCTTGGTCACGTCGGCGCCGTAGTCGCCGAGGATCATGGTCGCGTAGGGTCCCATCATCACGCTGGTGAGGTCGATGATCCTGACGCCGGCGAGCGGGCCCGCCGGCGCGCATGGTTTTTCTCTCGTCGGTGCCTTGGTCAATGGGTGGCGGCCAGTGCTTCGGTGAAGGCCTTGAAGACGTCGGTGCCGGGCTTGCCGCGCTTGTCGACGTCCTTCACCCAATCCTGTGCCACCGACTTGAAGGCGGTGTCGAACACCTTCTTGTCGCCGGCGCTGAAGTTGATGACCTTCATGCCCTGCGACTTGATCTTGTCGGCCGCGGCCTTTTCTCCGTCCTCGAACCGCTTGCAGGCCTCGTGCGTGGTCTGCTCGCCGGCCTCGACCAGCGCCTTGCGCACATTCTCGGGCAGCGACTTGAATTTCAGCTCGCCGATCGAATAGGTGAAGATCGCGGTGCCGAAGTTGAGCCCCTCGGTGCCCGACTTCAGGATCTTGCCGAAGTCGTAGGATGCCGAGCTCTGGTAGGAGAAGATCAGCCCGTCGAGCGTGCCGCGGGTCAGCGATTCATAGATCTCGGGCGCGGCCATCCGCACCGGAACGCCGCCGATCGAGCGCATCATCAGGTCCATGGCGCCGCCGGTGGTGCGGATCTTCAGGCCTTCGAGGTCCTTCGCGGTCTTCACATCGCGGCTGGTCGCAAGCTGGACCTGGTAGGCTGGCAGCGCGAGCGTCACCAGCGGCCGAAGCTGGTTCGGCGCAAACTCCTTGGTCTCCAGGATGCCGCCATTGTGCGAGACCTTGTAGAAGGCGAGCGAGCCTTGGCATTCGCTGTCGAAGATGCCGGGTAGTTCAGCGACGGCCGTCAGCGGAAACTTGTCGGACGCGTAGGACGGCACGATGTAGGAGACGTCGGCAACGCCGAGCGCGGTGAGCTGGGCCATGTCCTTGGCCTTGCCGAGTTGCTCCGCCGGGAAGTGCTGGAACGTGACCTGGCCGTTGGTCAGCTTGGTGACGAGCTCCGAAAACGGCTTGCCGACGAGCTCATGGATCACGTGGCCGGACGGCAGGCTGTCGGCAAGGCGCAGGGTGATCTTCTCCTGGGCCAGGCCCGATGATGCGGAAGCCGCCAGCAAGGCGGTGGCGACACCTGCGCCGGCGAGGAAACGGGAATAGAAATTCATAACAGTCTCCCAGAGATGGCCGTCTCGACCGACGGCTTCTTCAATGTTGCATGTGGTTCGGCAGCCAGAGGATGATCTCCGGGAATGCCACGAAAATGGCGATGGCGATCAGATGCGCGATGAAATGCGGGAATGTGCCGTGGAACACCTCGCCGACGGGGCGGTGTGCATAACGCGCCACGATGAAGCAGTTCAATCCGATCGGCGGAGTGATCATGCCGACCTCGGCGGTCACGATCTTGATGACGCCGAACCAGATCGGATCGAATCCGAGCGACTTGATCAGCGGCAGCACGATCGGAACCGTCAGCACCAGGATCGCGATCTGATCCATGAACGAGCCGAGCACGATGTAACCGCACAGGATCAGCGTGATGATGATCCAGCGCGAGACGTCGAGCCCGCCGACCCACCCGACGATGTTCTGCGTGACCTGGGTGAGGGTGAAGAAATAGCCGAAGATGTGCGCGCACATGATGATCAGCACGATCATGCAGGTGCCCTGGGCGGCATGCCGTAACGTCGTGTAGAGCGAGGTCAGGTTGATCTTGCGCTTCCAGCAGGCGAGGCAGAAGGCGCCGAATGCACCGAACGCCGAGGCCTCCGTCGGCGTCGCGATCCCGAGATAGATTGTGCCTGTGACGATCGAGAACAGGACCACCATCGGGCTCACCTGCCAGAGCAGGCTGAACCGCTCCGACCATGTCACGGCCGAAATCGTCGGTGCGCGCGAGGGATCGAGCAGCACCAGGATATAGATCGTCGACATGATGATGATGGTGACGAAGATCGCCGGGATGATGCCGCTGATCAGGAGCTTTCCGATGTTCACCTCGGCAAGCAGGCCGAAGATCACGAGCGCCACCGAGGTCGGCAGCAGCATCGCCAGCGTGCCCGAGATCGCGACGACGCCGGCGGCCATTTTGGGCTCGTAACCCTGGCGGATCATTGCGGGCAGGCTGGTCGAAGAGAGCGTCGCGGCCGAGGCCGTGCTGGTGCCGCAGATCGAGCCGAAGCCCGCACCGGCCAACGCGGTCGCCATGCCGAGACCGCCGGGGATGCGTCCAACCCAGGCCGCGGCGGTCTTGAACAGATCGTCGGCGACGCCTGACAGCAGCACCAGGTCTGCCATCAACAGAAACATCGGGATCGTGATCAGCTCGTAGGAGGTGACGGCCGACAGCGGCGTGGTCTGCAGCACGCCGAGCAGGATCGGCAGGCCGCCGGTCAGATAGAGGCCGAGCCCGCCGGAGAACGCCATGGCGAACGCGACCGGTGTTCCGATCGCGAGCTGGAAGAACAGCAGCGCGAGGATGAAGGTCGGGATCATTCGAAACCTCCGGCAGCCTTGTCCGAATGACCGGAGATGGCCGGCAGCGGCAATATATTCTCGCCGGTCAGGAGGCTTACGGTATTGGCAATGAGATGGACGGCAAGGCGGAGCGCGAGAATTCCCGCCCCGACCGGCACGAAGATCGAGGACGCCCAGGTCGGCCACGGGATCGCACCGGCCATCACGTCGCCCGACACATAATTGTCTAGCGCGCGCTGATAACCGAGCCAGGCGATCGGAACGAAGATGGCGAGGCCAACGACGTTGGAGATGATGACGCAGAGGCGCTGGATAATCGCCGAGAAGCGCGGCAGCAGGATATCGACGCTGATATGGCCGTTGACCGCGTAGGTGCCGGAAAGGGATAGAAAGAACACGCCGGCCATCACGTAGAGCGAGATCAAATCATAGGCCCAGGAGAACGGCCGGTTGAAGACGTAGCGCATCACGACATCGGAGAAGACTATGATCATGATTGCAAACATCATGGCAGCGGCGATGGCCGAGGTCACCTTTTCGATGGCGGTCAGGGCCTTCAGGCTCGTCTTGATCACGTTGGGCTCCCGCCGCGTTACTGGGCCGGCACGGCCGCAACGGCTGCACTGAATTCCTTCAGGGCGTCGCTGCCGTGCTTGCCGCGCGCATCGAGCCCGTCGGCCCATGCCTTGCCCACGCCCTTCGTCAGGTCTTTGAGCTTGGCAACGACGTCAGGCTGCAAGGTGTCGAAGTGGACTCCTGCGGCTTCCATCGACTTCATGGTCTCGCTGTCCTGCTTCTGCACTTCCTTGCAGGCGGACGGCAGGATCTCCTCGGCGGTGTCGATCATCGCCTTCTGGATCTCCGGCGACAGTTTCTTCCAGGCGTTCTCGCTGATCGAATAGGCGACCACGAAGCTCGCAAAGCCGAAGCCGTCGGTGGAATGCTTCACGAGCTTGTCGGCGCCATAGGCGACGACGCTCTCGAGCGGAAACAGCAGACCGTCCATCGTGCCGCGCGACAGCGACTCGTAGGCGTCGGGGGCCGCCATCCGCACCGGCACTGCGCCGATCGCGCGCAAGGTGAGGTCCTGCGCGCCGCCGGTCGACCGCAGCTTCAGTCCATTGATGTCGGTTGTGTCCTTCACCGGCTGCTTCACGGTCAGGATGCGATAGGGCGGCAGGCTCACTGCGAGCAGCAGGCGGATGCCGTTTGCGGTATAATCCTGCTGTGCAATCACACCGCTCCGCGCGGCCTTCCAATAAGCGAGCGTGCCTTGGCAGGAATGCTCGAATGCGCCGGGGAGCATCGCGACTTCGGAGACCGGCATCTTGTCGGACACGTAAGCGGGCGCGACATAGCCGATATCGGCGACGCCGGTTTGCGTCAGCTTGAGCATGTCGGCGGCCTTGCCGAGCTGCTGGGCCGGATAGTGCTCGAACGTCACGGCGTTGTTGGTGCGCTTCTGCACCTCGGCCATCCAAGGCTCGAGCACGAGGCGGACGAGGTAATGCCCTTTCGGAAAAGAGTCGGCCACCCGCAGCTTGATCGGCTCCGCCGCTGCCGCCAGATTGATCGATGCGATGAGGAAGCCGTAACCGGCCAGCGTCCGCCGAAGCCCGCCCATATGTCCTGCCCCTGAGTAGCCTTGTTGTTTTGAGCAGCTGCGCACAAACGAATTTGCGCGTCAAGCAGGGCTCGGCTGAGCATGCATGATCGGACAACCAGAGAGCGCGGGCCACCACGCGCCGACGCGATTGCTAGGGCGGAAGGGATCACGCGAGGACGTCGATGCGCCTGATTTCAAGCCGTAAGCGCGATGGCCAACCGGCTGGAAGCTGATGCTGAGAGGCAACCAGATCTCGATCAATTTTGTCCACCACGCGGGAAATTCCTCCTGTGTGCTCGACGGCTCAGCGCCGCTGGCGGCATGGCGGCCGCGATCATCATCGAGCGGGTCTGACGCCGGTTAGACCGCAGGAAACTCCAGCGCGAAAGCGACGCCCTGCCTGCTGGGCAGGGGACGGATCGTGCCGCCATGGCTCACCATGACCGCTTGCGCGATGGCGAGGCCCATGCCGGTGCCGCCGCTATCGCGGCGGGTGGTGAAGAAGGCATCGAAGATCTTGTCGCTGTTGGCGTTGGAGATCGGGTCGCCATCGTTGCTCACCGTCATCCTGAGGGTCGAAGCTTCGGCAGTCGCTTCGAGCTGCACCGACCGGGCATTGTGACGGAACGCGTTGTCGGCCAGATGCGCCAGCACGATCAGCGCCTTCTCGCCGGACATCCCGATCGGGCGGTCGAGGTCGCCGCTGGCCACGATTGTCCGCTGCGCAAAGCGGCTCTTCAGGTTCGCGATGACGCCAGAGAGTGAGGTCTGCTCGTTCTGCGGAGCGCTCTCTGCGCGCGCCAGCTCGCGCAGCCGCTGGCTCATCGCATCGAGCCGCGCGACGTCGCCAAGGATGTTCGAGATGAAGCTCTGTTGCTCGGATCGGGTCAGCGTATCCGACTTGCTTTGAAGCGAATCCTGCAGCAGCTCGGCCGCGCCCCTGATCGATGTCAGCGGCGATTTCAATTCGTGCGTCAGGTGTGCCGAGAAGGTGGCGATGTAGTCGGAACGGCGCGACAGCTGCTGGGCCATGTCGAGGAAGCTGTCGGAGAGCTGGGCCAGCTCGCGGGTGCCATAGTGCTGCAGGGGCTGAAACGCATTGCGGTCGCCGCGGCCGATCCGCGCGGCGCGATCGACGAGCTCGCGCATCGGACGCGTGACTGTTCGTGAGAACATCAGGCCGATAGCAACGGTCGCCAGCAGCACGGCCAATGTGGCGAGCAGGAACTTGCCGCGCTCCCGATAGAGATGATCGAAGATGTTGCTCGGCGTCCGCGACGTGTAGATCACGCCGGCGACGTGATCGTTGACGATCACGGGCATTGCGGAGAAGACATGGACACCGACGCCGCGGCTGATCGAATAGATCGGTGGCGGAGGCTTGTCCGGCATGCGGATACGGAGCGCGGCGCTATACTGGCCGCCAAGCGCCGCGGCCACTTCCTCGATATGGGCAAGCGACTGCCCGACCTCCTGGCGTCCGGCGATCACCACGCCTTGCGGATCGAGAATACGGAAGCCCGCCAGTGTGACCTTCTGGGTCTCCAGGATGATGGGCATGAGCGCGGTACCGATCTCGACATAGCCGGATCCGCTGGCTTCGCCGCCGGCAACGCATCGGGCCGCCGCCGCAGCAGGTCGTTGCCGGCGAGATCGAGCGCGGGACGGATCGGCGTCACCTGGTCGTCGGGGTCGGGCAGGGCCTCCTGAGGGACTGTAGCGCCGAGCGGGATGCCATCGCCAAGCTGTGCCTTCACGTGTTCGGCGTAGATCGCGGCAAGGACAGGGCTTTGCGCAATCAGCGATCTATCAGCACGATGTCTGCACCGCAGTCGTGGAGGCGTTGAACGCGGGCGTCGATCTGTTGCTGGTCGCCTATGACGGGTTGCAGTTCTACCGCCTGTTCGCTTGCGCGACGGATGCAGATGCGCGAGGGGGCCTCGACACCGCCATGCTGCACGACAGTGAGACGCGGCTAAGGCGCGCGCTGCTGGTCGACTAGATCGATGGATTCAGGAATGAGCGCCGACCGCAGATTTGTTGTCCTGCTGCTTCGACCACGAGACGTAGTAGGCGACAGCCGTCATTGCCGCGAGACCGGCGAGGCTGACCGCGACCTGCCTTGTCAGTGAGTAAGGGCCGGTGATCAAAATCAGGTGCGCGGCGAAGGAGAGGAACACGCCTGCACAGAACACGGCCAGCCATTCCTCGCCGCACTTGATGATCGGCTGCAGGGCGTAAGATCGCAGGTATCCCCAGTCGCGCGGCACCAACCAGGTGAACAGGAATGTCAGGGTCAGGAAATGCAGGATGCGGTGAGGTGCGACATCCTCCCGGTCGTTCTGCAGCAGCATGTCGCTCAGTCCGCTCGGCATCATTTGGGCGAGTGCGGGGATATCGCTACTGGAGACGATCGTCAGCGCGAACAGCAGGTACAACAACGCCGTGGCGCGCAGCGCGGCAACGGCCTGCATCGCGCGGATCGCGGGTGCATAGCGCGTGCCGATGAGCGCGAGCCAGCCACCCATCACGAACAGCAATTGCCAGCAGAACGGATTAAGGTACCAATCTCCGTACGGATATGAAGTCAGGTTCCAGTCGAACACGCGGGCGGTAGCGTAAAGCGCCACTGACGCGAGAAGCGTTGCATTCGGCACGTGGAGCAATCCGAGTACGACGAACGGCTGGAAGGCCATCAGGGCGATAGTGAGTTGCAGCACGTCGAGATTGAGCGGTTTGGCCTGCAGGAACAAGCCGTAGATCAGCGTCCGGATCGGGTGGTCGATGAATCCGGTGATGTTGAACTCGCTGATGATCTCGGGCGCCGCGGTCCGCGTGGCGACATAGCTGATCAACTCGACATAGATCACGAACAGGACGATATAGGCAGCATAGAGCTGCCATACGCGCTTGAAGATCCGGGTCGCAGCCACGACGAATCCGCGCTCCAGCGCCATCCGGGCGTAAATGAGCGTCACCGCATAGCCGCCGATGAACACAAAAAGGTCGGTCGCGCCGCTAAAGCCGAAATTGTGCATGGTCAGCGCACTGACGACGTTGTGCGGAACGTGATCCAGGAACAGAAACCAGTTTGCGATGCCAAGCAGCAGCGCGATCCTGAGATCGCCATCGGCTCTCGCGATCTCGGCGTTTGTTGTCGAAGTCATCTGAAGCTGAAATCTGCCGGCCCGAGAAAACGATTTCGCGAATCTAGTGGGAACCCACGCCCGGTCCGAATAGACTCTGCGTGAACCCTATCTAGTCCGTTTCGGGTTCCGGCCAAGTGGCCGGTTCAAGAAAGATCACGTTTTCGCAATCACCGCGTGAGCGCGGTCAGACCGGCTCGTGTTTGCGCAGGTCGCGGGCGTGATCCAGTGTACTGGCTTGCAGGTTCGCGCCGGTCGGGGCGACCTCCGGCAGGGCAGCCTCCGCGAGGATATCGTCCGTGATATCCTCGACCGAGCACTCGGCAACCTCGTGGATGAAGCTGATGTTGGTGTATTCCCCTGACGCGACCCGTGAGATGACCTCGCGCCGCGTCATTTCGGGATCGACGATCGCCTCGCGGCCACGGCGGCCATAGTCGATCATCACAACAAAATACTGCATTGCCTGGCGGTTCGATGCGTTGACTTTCGTTGTCCATTATTTCCGATAATCGGAATTATGTCAAGGGAAATTGACGATAATCGGAACTCGGGCGCGGTCGCACCAACCGATTCGGGCCGAAGGCACCCGAATCGGTCAGGCCAGCCCCTGAAGCCGGGCGGCTATTTCTCGGACGACCGTCCGCCCTGCGCCCGGGCTGATTTGCGGCCCTTCGCCGCCGTCTTGCCGCGCAGCCTTTCGATCTGGCCGCGGGGCAGGGTGACGCAGATCTCGCCGATCCATTCGAGCTTGACGCCGTTGATCGGCTTGGCATTGAAGCTCTTGAGGTTGACCGTGCCGGATGAGCTGCCCCGCTCGATCGTCTTCAGATAGCGCTCGCCGCTCTTCAGCCGGACCGCAGCTTCCTCTCCGTAGAAGCTCGACAGCGGATAGCGCTGCTCGCGATACACGACGATGACATCGCCGTTCTCGTATTTCGGCAGCATCGAATCGCCCGAAACCTCGAAAGCGACGGTTTCCTCCGTCATCGGGAAGGGAAGCTCGATCTCGCCGAGACCCTCCGGCGGGACCTGCTCAAGTTCCGGCTGGATCGAGGCGCCGGCGCCGACCCGGCCCACGATCGGCACCGCGTTCAGCTCCAGGTATTCCATGATCGGGGCGATCTCCGATGCCTTGATCAAGCGGATTCCCGACAGGATTTCGGACACCGCCCCGGCCCGAACCCCCATTGCGCGGGCAAGCCCGCCCTTGCTCTTTCCCGTCTTTTCCAGAGCTCGTTCGATAAGTGCCGCGTCCAGCATGTTTCATCCTCTCCAAAGCTGGACATACTCTTACCGTTACGATTATCAGAATTCAAGCTTGACTTTTTCTTCGGAATATCGGAAGCTATGCGAGGCGCCGGCGGAATGGCAAAAATGGGAATTTGGAATGGATATGGTGAACTGGCTGCCGGAGCATTCGGCTGCCTTGCAGGACCTGCGCGCCCGCGGCTTGTCCTATTCGGAAATCGCTGACACGATCAACGCAACCTTCAGCACGGCCTATACACGCGACGCGGCCCTCAGCCGGGCGCAGCGCATGGGGCTGGCGGGCCTCGATCGGCCAGAGCCGTCCCTGCCAGGGCATCTCGATCCACCCAAGCCGGCCTTGCCGGAGCCACCGAGGATCGGGCGCCTGCGTGAAGGGCGGGCCGAGCTCAAGCCCGATCTGCTTCGCTGGCCGAAAAGCTTCACCGAAACGGTGGAGATGCCCCAACTTCGTTGCGCGGCGGTCGCGCCACGGCACCTTTCACTGTTCGACCTCAAGCGCGGAGACTGCCGCTATCCCTATGGCGGGGATGCCGACGGCGAAACCATGACCTTCTGCGGTCACCCGCGCCGTCCGGGCGCGAGCTATTGCACGCCGCATTTTCACCTGAGCCGCGATCCCGAGGCATCGACGAGGCCGGTACTGAACGACGCCTGGCTTCAAGCCATCGGGGCCATCTGAGGCCGCTCATCTTCCGACCGATCGATGTCGGTCCACAACCCGAGTCGCGCGGACGACGCCGCGCGCTTTCATCACACATTTCGGAGGTCACCAATGCCGCGCGCAAAACGCCGGAAACCGTACGATCCCGCTGGAACACATGATCGGCGCTCCCAGGATCTGCCCTTCAACGCCGAGGTGGCGACCGTCGAGATCGACGATCCCCTCGCGCTCGAGCCGGGCGAGAAGATTGTTGCCTTTCGCTCGATACGCAACGACCCGCTCGGCCGGTTGCATGCACACCGGCAGATCGACGACACCCAGTACCGAAGCGGTCGGGCCTTCCAGAACGATTGGGAGAAGGCCGAGCGCGGCCCTCGCGCGGTGGATACGACGCGTGAATATGTTGACGGCGGTCAGCAACGTGAGCCGATCACGGAGGGGCAGCGCCAGGCGACCTTGCGCCTCAATCGCGCCGAGCATGAGCTCGGTGCCGACGGTTCGGCGCTGGTCCACGACGTCCTGATCCTCGGCATGACCATGGAGCAGGTGGGGCAGCGGCGCGGCTTGCGTACGCAGCGCTGGCAAGACTATTTTGCGCGGCGCCTCAAGGAATGCCTGGATCGGCTGGCGCTGATGTACGGCCTTGCGACGCCGAACAAGGTTCCCGTGAAGGACCATCAACGCTGATCTGAAGTGATGTGCTGACGCGCCGGTTGCCGCACAGGCAGCCGGCACGGCAGCGAGTCATCACATTGCGGCACTGTGCTTTGCCTCACACTGAGCTCGTCCTGATCTGTTTCGAAGACGGTCGACAGCCGCGCGGACTCTCATGTAACTTCGCTCGCGTCGACGATCTGCCCGCATTGGAGCGTAGTGATTGCCTCCGGTGCGAGGAATGGTCTGGTACGTCCACAAGGGAGTTCGCAGCGGCTACGCCCGCTTAATCTTATCCTGCATCGCGAACATCACGAGTAACGTGGGTCGATGCCGGCGCGGAGTCTGATCAATTCACCCTCCGATCAATTCACCCAAGGGAGAACCGAGCGATGAATCACACTGGAACCTGCTTTTGCGGCGCGGTCGAACTCAAGGTCACCGGGGAACCTGAGGCGATGGGCTACTGCCACTGCCGTTCATGCCGCTCCTGGTCCGGCGGCCCAGTGAATGCGTTCAGCCTGTGGAAGCCCGGGGCGGTCGAAGTCACCAAGGGCGCTGATCATGTCGGGACGTTCGAGAAGACCGCGATGAGCCAGCGCAAATACTGCACCAAGTGCGGTGGTCACTTGATGACGAACCACCCGACACTTGGGCTCGTCGACGTGTTCACGGCAACGATCCCAACGCTGAAGTTCAGCCCCGGCGTTCACGTCAACTATTCGGAGGCGGTGCTGCCGATACGCGATGGCCTGCCGAAGCTGAAGGATTTTCCGGCCGAGTTCGGCGGCTCCGGCGAAGTGATCGCCGAATAGCGCGACGGTTCTCGAGCGGGTAGCGACGGAGCGTCGCTACCCGCCGATGTCCATTCTTCCGCTCGCCGGACGCGCTGACGGATCCGGTATCCGGCGGGTTTCCTCGACATTCGAACCGTTTGACCGTGTCGGCGCTGCCGGCACTACGGGACCCCCTTGCCGGTGACAGCCATGTCAGGCGAAGGTCCCGCCCTGCAAAATCCGGGTTTGGTCTTGGTGATGGGCTTCCGCTAAAAGGCAGGCAGTGCCGGTCCTGGCAAGGGCCGTCGTATTTCGCCTGACAAAATAACAGAGGAAGCGTCAGATCATGACCAAACCAGAATTGCCAGGGCGCGCGCCGCGCGGGGAAGGAGTTCCGACGGCGCTCGATGGCCTGCTGGTGGTCGACTTCACCCGCGTCGTCGCCGGCCCGGCCTGCACGCAAACGCTGGCCGATTTCGGGGCCGAGGTCATCAAGATCGAGAATCCGGACGGTGGGGATGACACGCGAGCTTACGAGCACGCCGAGATCGGCGGAGAAAGCGCAGCGTATCTGAGCCTCAACCGCAACAAGCGCGGCATTGCGCTCGATTTCAACAATCCTGCGGCACTCGAAGTCGCGCGCGCGCTGATTGCCAAGGCAGACGTCGTGGTGGAGAATTTCTCCGGCGGCGTGATGAAGAAATTCGGTCTCGACTATGCGTCGGTGTCGCCGACCAATCCGCGGCTGATCTATTGCTCGATCTCCGCCTATGGCCGCAAGGGTGATTTCGCGCTGCGCCCGGGCTTCGACCCGATTACGCAGGCCGAAAGCGGCTTCATGTCGCTCAACGGCTTTCCGGATGGCGAACCGGTGCGCACCGGGCCGCCGATCGTGGACATGGCAACCGGTATGTCGGCCTGCAACGCCATCCTGCTCGCCTTGATTGCGCGGGATCGGCTCGGTCGCGGGCAGCAGGTCGAGGTCGCGTTGATCGATACCGCGGTGTCGATGACCGGCTTCTACGGCATGGCCTATCTCATCAACGGCAACAACCCCGGCCGCTTCGGCAACTCACCTAACGGTTCGCCGACCGTCGGCGTTTACCGGGCGTCCGATGGTCCGCTCTATATGGCCTGCGCTAACGACCGGCTCTATCGCCGGCTCGTGACCGACGTACTTGAGCGCCCGGATCTCGTCACCCACCCCGAGTTTGCTCACCGCAAGGCGCGGACCGCCAACAAGGAGAAGCTGCGCGCCATCATCGCCAGCGTGTTTGCAAGCGACACGCTCGAGCATTGGATGGCAAAGATGAAGAAGGCCAATATTCCGGTTGGCTATTTGCGTACGGTCGAGGAAGGCTTCAACGCACCCGAGGTGCGCGACCGTCATCGCCTGAGCAAGATCGCGCATCCGACCGCCGGCTCGGTTCCGAACATCGAGTCGCCGGTCAATATGAGCCTGACGCCGACGGTCGATCCCGTTGCGGCTCCGCTGCTCGGTCAGCACACTCGGGATGTGTTGAGCAAGACGCTTGGCTACGACGACCGGCGCATCGCCGCTTTGGCCGAGGCAGGCGCGTTCGGCAGGCCAGGTAACACCGGCTAGCCGTTTGGTCTGAACCAAAGATCAGATACGCGCTAACCACCTGACCTGAGGCGAGAGGGAAGCCTCTCGCCTCGCAAGATGTCGTTCAGACGTCGCGGGCCCCCATCGCGTGCCGGCGGCCTTCGATACGGAACTGGCCCGTTCGGGACCTCAGTTCGGCTTGCTGCGCAAGTTGTTCCTTGGCATACTTTCAACTTCCTCGGGCTCCGCCCGATCAATCTCGAGACGGGCCATCCGGAGTATGAGGGTTGCCGTGGTCAGGCCAAGGCGTTCGGCCTCTTGCGCTGCGGTGTCGACCTTCTGGGCCAAGCCTTCACGTTTACCTGGGTATGCCATTCGTAATCCTCACTTAAGGTGCGAGATGAAAAATCCCACATACGTTGCAGAGCTGCAGAACAAGCTCGGAGCTCCATCGAGCGAAACACTGGAAAGCCTGCGATTGTTGAAGGCTTTCCTTCGACTTGCGCCCGACCAGCGTTCCGAGGTCATCGAGCTGGTCGAACGTTTGGCGGTTGAGCCGCCGCGCGATCCCTTACTGTCCTGAGGTGTTCGCGTTTTTCCTGGATGTCAGTTGTTCATTGGCCTGGCGGGCGGCTGCGTCGCGATCACGTAGATTGCACCACCCTCGAGCGCTTCGGATTGATGCCGGGTGCCGGCAGGCAGCAGGATGGTGTCGCCGGCACCGACCACCCGCTCACCGCCGTCCCAGATGAAGTTCAACCGGCCGCTGATGATCATCAGGATTTCATCGACCGGATGGGTATGGAAGTGATGCACCTTGCCGGCCGCATCATGCTGCAGCTCGACGGACCCCTGGGCCGGGAGCAGGTTCATGATCTCCGGATCGATGGCAAATTCGGTCTTCGTGCCCGCGATGATTTGGGTCATGCTGCCTGTTCCTTGTTCGCGATAGCTGGCGTCTTGTTCTGCGCGAGCTTGGCAAAGGGGCAGCCTCCGCTCGCATTGTTGTCGTCGTGCAGGAAGTACTGCAGATATTCGCGGCCATCGGTCGCGCCGTAGCGGCCAAGAAGCGGAGAGGGGCTCGCGCTATCGTACGGGATCAGGCGCTTGCGCACCTCGGCGAACGCGGCGGTCGCCGCCTTTTCCGTCCCGAGGATCTTATCGAACACCCAGCGCGGCTGGAACGTGAGCATGAAGGCGCTGGACCGGCGGCTCTGGCGCATCACATGGGCCGGCGTCGTGCACACGACGAAGATCGGCTCACCCGCAAACGAGAACTCCCACATGGGGTGGTCGATCTGTTCCGGAATCTCGGTCGGCCACGGGTTCTTGTCCAGGCGTGCGAGCTGGTCGAGCGTGAGCCACATCTTGCGATAATAGGCATCAAGCGTCTGCACGGGGCGGGGACGCGTGAACACGATCAAGGAGGTGTTGGGGCCGAACGAGCGCGCCTCTGAGACATATTGTGCGAGCTGCTCGCCGAGCACGGCGACGTCATACGGATCGAGGAACAGATAGCGGAGCTGATCCTGGCGATGTCCGGTCACCCCGAACACGCAAGGGAACGGCCTTGCCTCGCTGCTCATCTGCGCTTCAAACTCGGAGAACATCACGCTCTGCCAGCTACTGACCGGAAAGTTTGACGCGACTTCGCCTTTTCTCAAGAACAAGCGCTCCATAACACCCCCTACACTCATAACGACACTAACGGGCTATCAACTTGCTTCTCATCAATAGCGGCCCGGCAATGCCCGGCAGCGACATGAGAAGCAGAATGACGATCAAGGCGCTGTAGCCGCCGTCACCGATCGCGGCCGTGTTGTGCACGGCGTCGGTTCCGGAGGCGTTGCTGGCGGCAAGCATCGCAAAGCCGATGATCGGCTGCGAGACGCCGGCGAATATCCCGGCAGCAGTGGTGTTCACAGAAGCGCCGACACCGATCAGTTCGGAGGTGTAGAGCTTCTTCACGCATTTCAGCACCAGCGGGACGGTGCCGCCGGCGACGAGCCCCAAGGCCGTGAACACGACGGTGACGTAGGCGAGACCAAATGTCCGGGCGACCTGCGGCAGCAGCATTGCGATCAGCAGCATGCGCAATACGCAAATGCCGATCAATGCGCGGTCGAGCGCCGCCGCGGCACGATCGGCGGCGTGACCGAGGAAGATCGAGCCGAGCGCATTGCCGATCATGAAGGCGAGCAGCGGCGTGCCGGCGGCCGTCGGAGAGATATGGAAGAAGTGGGCGACCATCGGAATGCCCCAGACGCCCGACAGCGTCGTCACAACCGCGAAGTGCGACGCAAACGTCATCGCACAACCCCAGTTCGCGATATGGGCCAGCGATTGCCGCGCAGCGATCACGACGCCCTTCAGCGTCTTGTTGCTGTGCGATGCCGGATCAGGCTTGAGCGCGAGTTTGGCGAAGGCGAGGTTGGCGAGGCCAATGCAGGCGATGAACAGGAAGCAGGCCCGCCAGCCAAACCCCGAGACGGCGGCTGCGAGCGGCGTGGTCGCGATCACGCCTCCGACATAGCCGGAGACCTGCGAGATGCCCGACATCATGCCGAACCGCTCGTCAGCGAAACTTTGTGCCACGAACTTGAGGAGTGCCGTGAAGACCAGCGCATCGCCGCAGGCGACGATCAGGCGCGCAGCAAAAACGTCGAGCAGGTTCGGCGCCAGCGCGAACGCTGCGCTGCCGAGCGACGAGGCGATCATGCTGACAAGGACGACGCGCTTGACGCCGTAACGATCGACCAGCAGGCCGGCCGGAATCTGCATCAAGGTGTAGCCCCAGAAATAGCTCGAGGCGAGCATCGCAACACCGGCCGCATCGGTGCTGAAGTCGTGCATGAAACTAAGGCTTACCGATTGCGGTGACACCCGCTGCAGGAAGGCAATGGCGTAGGCGATGGCCACTGCCGTCCAGGCGAGATAGCCGCGGTCGGTGAAGCGCGACGTCGGGGCGTAAACGGCTTGTTGTCCGAGCATCGACATCACACCCTCGCGTAACCCACCGAGAACAGGGCATCTGCTGAATTCGGAATCTTCCGCGACATCGCAGCATCGACCAGCGACGCGGTGCCACGATAGGCCTGCCGGTGGTGTTTAATGTGGCCGTAAGCGCCACGCATGATCATGTCGGGCAGTTCGAGCGGCTTGCCCGGATAGAGTGAGGTGCACATCTCGACACAGGCCGCCTGCAACGCCGGGTCCTGCGCATCATCGAGCAACGATGGAGTCACTTTTTCGCAAATTTTAGCGTTCGCTGCCCAGACGATCGGATTGCGGGTCCGCCAGCCGTAGAGCACGTTGCCGTCGACCCTCTCGGCGGCGCCCGAGCACTTCAGAACTTCCGCCGTAAAGAAGCCGTAGAGGCCGCGGCCTGATGCGCCGGGAGTACTTCTGTCCCGCTGCGATAGATTCCAAGTCCGGCCGACATCTGTAGGATGCGGTAGACCGAGAAGGCGACGAGGCCGGAGCCGTCATAGACGAGGATCAGGCTGTACTTCTGGTCGAAGGGTGAGGAGGTTGCCGTCCAATGCGGCTCGGTGGCCAGCCAGTTGACGGCAATGATGCCGTTCATGGCGTCCATCAGCGGCTGGCGGTCGCGGGCTTCGATCCGGGAGGCATCGGGTAGACTGTAGACCGCGTAATCCGCCCAAGGCGATTTGATCGCCTCGTATCCGCTGCCCAGATTTCGCGACATGGCAGAACTCCAGAATTCCATTGCAAGCTATACAGGGCAGCCTCGAATGGCTTAAAGGACAATATGCCCTCGAAAACTGCCAAGCCGCCCCGGCCCGAGCCGCGCGACAAGAAAGCGACGCGGCGGATCGCGATCGTTGCCTTTCCGGGCGTGACCTTGCTTGACATCTCGGGGCCGGCTCAGGTGTTCGCGGAGCTGGAGGCGATCGAACTGCCCGGGCCGGACTATTCGCTGTCCTATCTGTCGACTTCAGGCGGCTTGGTACCGACTGATGTCGGCATGATGATCGACACGGCGCCGATCGCCGGTGTTGCGCCCGCCGAGGTCGACACGCTGGTGATCCCCGGCGGACCCGGCATCTGGAAGATCCGCAACGACGCCGAGTTGATGAACTGGATTGCGGAGGCGCTGCCGAAGGCGCGCCGTATCGCATCAGTCTGCCTTGGTGCATTTGCGTTGGCCTGGACCGGGATTCTGGACGGCAAGCGTGCTGCAACGCACTGGCGCTATTGTCCGCGTTTGCAGGACAGCTTTCCCGACATCCGCGTCGAGCCCAACGCGATTTTCGTCAAGGACGGACATGTCTGGTCGTCGGCGGGTGTCAGCGCCGGCATCGATCTGGCGCTCGCGATGATCGAGGAGGATTTCGGCCACACCATCGCGCTCGATGTCGCGCGCAGACTTGTGGTGTTTCTGAAGCGGCCGGGCGGTCAGAGTCAGTTCTCGACCGTCCTTGCGGCCCAGGCGTCGGACGTCGAGGGACGCTTCAGCGCGCTGCATGCCTGGATCATCGAAAACATCACGAGCGACCTCAAGGTCGAGACCCTCGCGGAAAAGGCCGGGATGACGCCACGCACCTTTGCCCGGACCTATGTAAGCCGCACCGGCATGACACCTGCTAGCGGTGTCGAGGCGCTGCGCGTTGAGACCGCGCGCTTGCTGCTCGAAAGCCGCCAGATCGGCGGCGTGGTCGAAGTCGCCAAGCGCGCGGGATTTGGCGACGACGAACGAATGCGGCGGGCCTTCCTGCGCCACCTCGGCGTGTCGCCGACCGAGTACCGAAACCGGTTTTCGGGCAGCTAGCTCGCGTCGGACGGCTCAGTTCGGAGCCAGCCGCTTCGTTTCGAAACCCGATCCATCTCACAAGCGAATAGCTGGCCTTCGCTGGCCGGATTCGTCGGTCAAGGTGGTAGCTTTTCCGGTTTGTCTGCGGCTAATGTGCCGGCCAAATCGGGAGAAGAAACGACCATGAATGACGGGACCCCCATTCAGCAGGCGCGCAACGTCGAACTCGGTGCCAGCGGCGAGGAATTCCAGAACCTGCACGAATTCGCGCAAAAGGCCCGCGCCAGGCTGAATCAGAACGCCTGGGACTACATCGTCGGCGCATCGGAAACCGAGACCACGATGCGTCGCAATAGGATGGCGCTCGACGAGATCGCGTTCCGGCCGCGCGTGCTGCGCAACGTCATCAATGTAAATCCATCCACCGAGGTCTTCGGCCGCAAGCTCCGGCTTCCCGTGATGATCGCGCCGGTCGGCGCACTCGAGATCTTCGATCCGGATGCCGGCGCAGCCGTCGCGCGCGGAGCGGGAACGTTCGGCGCGGCGCATATGCTGAGCTCGGTGTCGGAGCCGGGGCTGGAGAATACCGCCAAGTCGGCGCCCGACGCCTTGCGCATCTTCCAGCTCTATGTGCGCGGCGACGATGCGTTCGTCGAGGATGTGGTCAGCCGGTCCATCGACAACGGCTACGCCGCGTTCTGCCTCACCGTGGACACCGCCCATTACAGCCGGCGTGAGCGCGATATCGCCAAGCGCTATGTCCGCGAAAGCCGCATCCGCGCCACCGGCGGCGATTTCCAGAAGGGGCTGGAATGGCGGACGGTGAAGTTGATCAAGGACAAGTTCAAGATCCCGCTCATCCTGAAGGGAATCGCCACCGCGGAAGACGCCAAGATCGCGCTCGATCACGGGGTCGACTGGATCTATGTCTCAAATCATGGCGGACGGCAGCTCGACCACGGCCGTGGGTCCATGCATGTCCTGCCCGAGATCGTTCAGGCCGTCGCAGGCCGCGCCAAGATCATGGTCGATGGCTCGATCTGCCGTGGCACTGACATCGTCAAGGCCATCGTCTCGGGGGCCGACCTTGTCGGGATCGGCCGTCTGCAATGCTGGGCGCTTGCCGCGGCGGGCGAGGCAGGCATCGTCCGGATGCTTGAATTGCTGGAGGACGAGGTGATCCGCTGCCTTGGGCTGCTCGGCGTCACCAGCTTCGCCGAACTGGACAAGTCCTATCTGCATCCGGCGATGCCGACCAATCTGCCGAGCGTGTTCAGCGCATTCCCGCTGCTCGATATAGATCCCTACCGCTACTGAGCCGCGCCGCTACGAAGACATATGGAGTGATGACGCGATCGGAGCGCCGGGCACCTCGATCGCGCCGGCTCGCCGTCTATCTGTGGTGTCCATGAAGCCGCCGCGGCAAAGACAAAGTCTGATCCAAATGCCGCACTAGTCGAAGCGAATGGCAAACAATCCATTCGCTGAATTTTCACTTGAGCGCGCGATCGCCTTGCGCTGGACCCTCCGTGACATCCAGGCCGGCCGGCTCAAACTGTCGCCGGTCAGCGACGAGGATCTGGGCGTCCTCATCGAACTCGGTCTGGTCGAACTGTATGACGGCGAGCCCGAGTTGACGGAGGCGGGGGCCTCCGTGCTGAACGACTGAACGGGCCGATAGCCTAGCGCGCGTTCAGGAAGCTTTCGCCGGAATTGCACGGCGCGCACTGATAGGTCAGCACGTCGTAGACTTGGTCGCGCGGCTCGATCAAGGCGAGCCGCATTTGCGTGCCGCACTTCATGCACGGCATCTCTATGCTGGTCTTGAAACGGGTGCAGGTCGGTGTTGGACGAACGGCGCGCAGCATCGGATCCCCTTATTCCCCACAAGAGACGCGAACGCGACCAACGACGAGGCCGAATCACTATGCCACAGTGCTGACATGATTGGAATCGGCCTGCGGTGCAGTCCGGTCGCTGCTAGGTAAATTTTCCTCGGCTGCAAGGATGAGTGGGCCTCTCATGGTTTGGCGATACGGCGCTGACGCCGTCACAATCTATGCTAACCTTGGCAGACGCTTTTTTCAGGGGGCGCGATCATGATTGAGCCGAAGCTTGAAGTTCCCGCCGAGTTGCGTGATCTGGCGGAAAAGACCATCGACCAGGCCGAACAGGCCTTCAGCCTGTTCTTTGATGCCGCGAGCAAGTCGATGACGGCGATGCCGGGCACCGGGACCGAGATTTCCAAACAGGCGCTGTCGTTCACCGAGCAGAATATGAAGGCGGCGTTCGAGCACGCGCGCAAGCTCGTGCATGCGACCGATCTGCAGGAGGCGATGCGGATCCAGTCGGAATTTCTGCGCAGCCAGTTCACCAATGCCGGCGAACATATGCGCCAGATCAGCGGAAGCGTGATGTCAGCCACCAAGGACGCCACGAAGGGCAAGTTCTAGGGCAGGCGGCCTTCGCGGCGCGTCGGCGTCTAGCGCCGGCGCGCGACCGCGACGCCGAGCAGAAACGCGACGAACAGGCTTGCGAGCGGCGCTTCGCGCGCGACCGCGCTCACGGTGGCGAGGACGCCGCCCGGCCGGCGCGAGGTTGCGATCGCGTCGCTGAGGCGATCGGCCGCCGCTCGAAGTCCGTCCGACACCTCCGTGATGGTACGCGAGACGTCCGTCGCGGTGTCGATCGCCCGCTCACCGAGTGTGGGCTGAAGCGGAGACTCGGGTGTTTCAGAGCTCATGGGCCGTGCCGCGATTTCACTAAAGGTGGGGTGGCCGTTACCTTGGCTATCCGCGCGTGCGCGTGGCGACGGCCACATATCGGGGAAATTCAGCAGCTGCGGATTGGTTCCAGCAACATGCCTCGCTTTCACGTCGCGGAACCGGAAACTTACACGCCGGTTGCGGCTTGTTTCCGTGGAGGAGACGATGATGACAATGCAGGCGCATGGCATATCGGATGGTCGTTCGGTCAAGCATCGAAATCGGCACGGCGGAACGCCGCTGCTGATCGTGGCCCTGGTTGCGATCCTCGGCGTGCTGGGCATGCTGATGGTCGACCACGGTCCGTGGAGCGAGCCGAAGGTGCAGCCGGCCGCTTCCGCCAACTATTCAACGACCGGCGAGGCGGCACGTGCGGCGGGCGCAAAGGTGATGCCGACCGAGCCCAAGACACCGATTGAGCCTGAGCCACCCGGTCCAAAGCCCGCTCAGCCGGCAAATCCGAGCACACCGCAATAGATGCGGGCGTTCTTGAGATTGCATCCGACGCAAAGTGCAGGAATTGACTCGTCGGGCAAATCAGCAGCACAGAGCTATAGTCGAAATACTGCGGGACGATCAGCGCACGCTGACGAGCATGCCCCACGCCGCGGCGAACCCGGCACCGACGAGAACCAGCACCGGACTGTCGCAGAAGATACCGCCATACTGGCACATGGCGGTACCGATCGAACCGATCTCATGATGGCCCGCTGCATAGAACAGGCCGGACAGGACCGCGAGCACGGCAGCAACGAAATACATCGGCGCTTCCTCCTTGCAATCTAACTGCGGCGCGGGTCGACCGACGCGAGCCAAAACTGTCCTGATGTCGATCCAAATGTTGTGAGCCACTTGTCCGCTTGACGCGTCGGGCAACTCAGCGGCACACTGACATCATCGCAACAAGCATACGGCCGATCGGCGCAACGCGTGTTGCGATTCCGGATCATGCGCCAACTTTCGGTCGAAGCGGTTTCTCACCGTCGAAGCCGACGCATCACATTTTACCGATCGCATTCAGCTCGCAAAAACGTTTGACACGTCGGGCAACTCAGGGGCATAATCCGAAAATCAGAAATTGTTGAGCCCGCGCGGAGCAATCCGCAGCGGGCTTTTTTTTGCCGTTTCACCAATCGGACGGCGGCCGCAACGTCACGACGCCACATCCTCCCGTCGCTTGAGCGTCGCAAGCGAGCCGCCGTCCGAACCCATTGAAACGAGCACAAAATTGGCCGGTGCGCGCGAACGCGCCGGTCCTGCGGCGCGGCGAAAGCCGGCGCCGCCCGCGGCCCCGCTCGTCAGGGATAAGGTTCGCGCCCCAAAGATCGCCGCCCGCTGCGCGATCTGCCGCACATTCCATTCGATGGCCGCATCTCGCGGACGGCCGATCAACGAGGTTGCATGACCGCCTATCTCATATCGCTCGCTCGCGGGCCTGATCACGATTGCATTGTCGGAGTTTGCATGAGCGCAGAGATCATACACCGCCGGCTTCGACCAGACCGCTGAGCCCATCCAGCGGACAGCCGATGCGATATCTGCCGCCGTATCTTCATTCACTGAGCTGCGGCGTCTTCGGCCGGTTCGGCACCGGCGGACAGTTTTCGGCGGGATCTGCTATATCGTCGCGACCGCTCTCGGGGCGCGCCCTCGTCCATGACCGTTCAAGCGAGATGATCACCGCTCGGCACCAGGCGGGCGTCCGATCCGATTTGCCTTACCGAGAGCAGCCTTGTCGATCCTGAAAATTCCAACCGCAAAAGTGTTCGAGCCGCTGCTTCAGCCGGCGCGCTACAAGGGGGCATTCGGCGGCCGAGGATCGGGAAAATGCGTGATCTGGGACAAGGTTCTCGGCCTGGGGACGACGCCGCAACTCGCGGGAGACGTGAGCACCTGGGCCGGCATGATCATGGGCTTCTACTTCGGAAAGCGTACGTTTGAGAATGTCGCCCGCATCATACGAAGGTGATCCCATGCGCGAAGCCGATGTCAAAGCAATCGTGATGGAAACGCTGATTGAACAGGATCGGGTGCGCAGAAGCGACATCGATGCCGTTGTGGTCAAGACCATCGCGACAGTCTTGACTTCATTTGGATTTGAGGAGGGGGACCGACGAGAATTGCGCGCGGACTTTCAGCACCTCCGGCGATGGCGAAAGAGTGTGGAGCAGGCGCAAAGCTATACTTTCAAGGCGGTGATCACCGTGATCGCTACCGGCTTTCTCGGCGCCGTTTGGTTGGGGATCAAAGCCACGCTCGGAAGGTAATTCGTGTTGCAGCTGGAGTGGGCGCATCTCTCTCCAGACTGGAGAACCAGGTACCTTGGCGGACAATAGAATCTCGAGGTGCGAACAATGTACAGGATACGCGAGGTTGATCCGCAGGACGAAGAGGTCGCGGATGCGCTCGCCGAGCTTCATCAGCTGACCTTCTGCGATGGGACTCGTGTGCCCGACTTCGAGCAGGGGTATTGGTGGATTGCTTTTCATGGGCTAATGCCGATTGCATTCGCGGGCGTCGTTCCGTCAACCCATGTTGCCAACGCCGGATATCTGTGCCGCGTCGGGGTCGTGATGCCGCACTGCGGCCACGGCCTGCAAGTGCGGCTCACTCGCGCGCTGGAAGCGCGCTCGCGGCGCTCCGGCTGGAAGGCGATCGTCTCGGATACGACAGACAATCATTTCTCGGCCAACAACTTCATCCGGCAGGGGTATCGGCTCTTCGAACCGGCCTCGCCCTGGGCATGGCAGCACACGCTGTATTGGCGGAAGCAGCTCGTCTAGATCTTGCGAGGTGGATTTGACCGTTGCCGAAAGTTCGACGACGTAGAGCGCCCGGTGGTCGATTGGCCGCCGGGCTTTTTGGCGTTCTGGTTCGTGGGCCGCACCCTTCGGCAAGCCGCCGTCGTTGGCCGGAGCTTGGCCGCGCATCGAATCTTTGACGGGAGAATGCTAGAGTGCCGCGTCCCGCGCGGACGAAACATGGCTGAGAGCGTTCCCCTCACCGGACGCCCGGTGGCGGCAGTTGAGAGTTCTGCGCCTTGAATTCGCCGGACGCAGCTTGCGCGTCTTGATATCTGGTGATCGCTCGATAAACTGAGCCGAACGACCGGTCGCGCGAATGTTTCGGAGATCGAACGAAGGAAGAGACCATGATTGAGGTTGGCCGCGGGCTCGACACCAAGGTGCCGCCAGGGTCAGATCGGGATCATTATTCGCTCATGGTCGCACGAGCCCGAGCGCTGGCACCGGCTCTGCGTGAACGGGCGGCGCGGACCGAGGAGCTGCGCCGTCTGCCGCCCGAGACCGAGCGGGATCTACACGATAGTGGCCTTTTCCGGATTTTGCAGCCCGAGCGCGTCGGAGGCAGTGAGCTCGACTATGTTGCGTTGGTCGATTGCGCCGACGCCCTGGGGCAGGGCGACGCCTCGGTCTCCTGGAACTTTGCCAATCTTGCGAGCCACCACTGGATGCTGGGTATGTTCGCGCCCGAGGCGCAGAGCGCCGTGTGGGGCGAGAATCCCGATACACTGATCGCGTCTTCCTTTGTTTTCCCGGCAGGACGGGCCATGAAGACAAGTGGCGGTTATTTGCTGAGCGGTCATTGGCCGTTCTCGTCCGGGGTGGAAGCGTGCGGGTGGAACATGCTCGCGAGCGTGGTTGCCACGGATGATGAGGCCGACGGCGTCGAGTATCGGCTCTTCCTGTTGAACAGACGGGACTACAGCATCGACGATACCTGGAATGCGGCAGGCCTGCGCGGAACAGGATCGAACGATGTGCGAGTAACTGACGCATTCGTTCCCGAGCACATGACGGTTGGCATCAGCGATCTTGCGGGCGGTGCAACGCCAGGCAGCGTCGTCAATCCGAACGCGCTCTACATGCTTCCGGTTTTCTCGCTGTTCCCCTATGTGCTGTCTGGGGTCGGTCTGGGAAATGCCCAGGCTTGCCTTGATGATTACGTCGAGATCGCGCGACACCGTGCCTCGACATACAATCGGGCCAAGCTCGGCGACCTGCAGAGCACACAGATCAAGATCGCCGAGGCTTCTGCGAAGATCGATGCCGCACGGCTGATCATGCGCACGAATTGCGTTGATGTGCTTGCAGAGATTCGGCGTGGTGATATCCCCAGCATTGCGGCGAAGACGAGGCTCCGGCGCGATGGCGCGTTCGCTGTCAATTTGTGCACCGAAGCCGTTTCTCTTCTGTTCGCAGCAAGCGGGGCGCGCAGCCTGTTCACCTCGGGAGCGCTGCAGCGCCAATTTCGCGATGCGCATGCAGTGAACGCGCATCTCGCCTTCAATTTCGATGCGGCGGGCACCAACTATGGGCGAGTAGCTCTTGGGCTGCCGTCTGAAAACCTGACGCTTTGAGGTTGGGATGTCCGACTCACCCAAACATCCGCCGGATCCGGCCAATGAACTCGCAAGCGACAGCTCGACGATCGATCCCCGTGACTTCCGCCATGCCCTCGGTATGTTTGCGACCGGTGTGACGATCGTCACCGCGATGTCGACCGAAGGACGTCCGTACGGAATCACTTGCAATTCCTTTGCGTCGGTGTCGCTCAACCCTCCACTCGTGTTGTGGAGTCTGGGGATGTTTTCGCAGGGACTGCCGATCTTCCAGAATGCCAGTCATTTCACGGTCAACGTTCTTGACGCGTCGCAGCAGACGCTGGCGATAAAGTTTGCCAGATCATCGGGTGACAAATTCGCCGGTGTGAGTTGGTCACCAGGCCTCGGGAACGCCCCCGTGCTTGCCGACGTGGTCGCGAATTTCCAATGCCGGGCCGCCAACCGCTACTACGGCGGCGACCATGTCATTTTCCTTGGGGCGGTGGAGGCCTACGCCTATAACCGGAATAATCCGCTGCTGTTCGCGCAGGGAGGTTTTGGCCGGTTTCTGGCCGACGATGACGGCAACGCCTCATGAATCGAAAGACGCCCGTCAAGCGAACTCGTGCCAAGCAGAGGCGGCTGTCGGCCGACGATCGTCGCAGTGAATTCGTCACCAAGGCGACAGAGCTTTTTGCGGAGGAGGGGTTCGGCGGCGGCACGCGTGCCCTCGCTCGCAGGCTCGGTGTGACGCAACCGTTGCTCTATCGCTACTTTCCGAGCAAGGACGATCTCATCAAGGAGGTCTACCGCAAGGTCTATCTCGAGCCCCTTGAAATCGGCCGGGAAAAGTTGCTCTCCGACCGGTCGCGTCCACTCCGCGTGCGGCTTCAGGAATTTTACGAAGGCTACACGGACGCAATCTTCAACCGAAAATGGCTGCGGATCTATCTCTATTCAGGCCTGAAGGGCCTCGATATCAATCGTTGGTATGTTGGCATGGTCAAGGACAAGATCCTGACACGCATTGTCAGGGAATGTCGCCACGACGCCGGCCTCGCCACGCAGAGCAGGCCCAGCGCGGCCGAACTGGAACTGGCCTGGGTGTTTCACGGTGGCATCTTCTATTACGGTGTACGCAAGTACATCTACGAAGCGCCCGTCCTCGAGGACAAGGCGCAGATGATCAGTGATGCGCTGGATCTCTTTCTTGCGGGATTTGAGAGGATGGCGGAGAGCGCGACCGATCGTCGGGGGGCGCCGATCAAGGTCGTCGGCTGAGCCGGATTACTTTGCCGCCATCTGGTCCCGATACCAATCTCCAATCTCGCTCGCCGTCATGAGCGCGACGCCGTCATGGCCTATCACGTAATCGAGCAGGGCCTCCAGATACTTGATTCGATGTGGTACCCCCGTGATGTAAGGATGCACCGAGATTGCCATGATCCGCGCGTTCTCTGCGCCTTCGAGATACAGCCGATCGAACTGGTCGGTACAGCGCGTCAGGAACTGTTCCGAGGGCAGGTGCTGTAGCGCGTGAATGACAATGTCGTTGGTCTCGACAGAATAGGGAATCGTCGTCACAGTTCCGTGCGGTGTCGCGATGTCCTGAGGAAGATCGTCGATCACCCAATCGGCCACGTATTCGATCCCGTTGAGGCGCAGCAGATCGAGTGTTTCTTCGGTCTCGGTCAGGCCGGGGCTTTCCCACGATCGCGGCGGCTTGCCGGCAAATGAGGCGATCGTGTCGACAGCACGCTTGATCGCATCCGCCTGGTTCTCGACCTTGTGCATTGGGCCCTGGACGAACCCATGCCCCATGAATTCGAAGCCCGCCTCGCGCGCCGCCGACGCCACGCGCGGATAGCTGTTGCAGACGTTCGCATTCGTAGCCAGCGTCACTGGTATCTTTCGGTCGGTGAGGGCTTTGAATTGCCGCCAGAAGCCGGCGCGCATTCCGTATTCATGCCACGACCAGTTCGGCACGTCAGGCAGCAGCGGCTGGCCCATCGGTGGACTCAGCACGGTGCGCGGCATCGCATTTTCGATACGCCATTCCTCGACATTGAGGATGACCCAGACAGCAAGCTTCTTGCCATCAGGCAACGTCAGTTTCGGTCGGTCGATCTGAGCCTGGTACGGAATGCGATCAGTGAAAGCCACGTCGAAACTCCTTAGGTCACACGGATGATCCGACGGCGGCGTTGATCTGTGGCAAGACCTTCTCGGCCATCAGGATCATCGATTGGCGGCCAAGCTCGCGATCCTTCCAGTCCTTGCCGGCATAGAGCAAGGTGCCGAAGGTGCCGATCTCTTCCTGAAATGCCAGCAGCTGATCGGCCACGCTTTCGGGCGTGCCGTAGACGATCAGCTTGTCGCAGATCGATTCGAGGGTGACCTCCGCGTCAGGTTGGTCCCGCCGCGTCTTGAACAGTTCGAGCCGGCCGCCGCGCTTCAGCTTCGTGAACAACTGGTGATAATAGTACACGTAGGGGCTATCGGGCGACGTGGCATAGGCCTTCGCGGTTGCTGCGTCCTTTGCAACGAACACGCTCTTCGCAACGCGCCAATTGGAGGGGTCCGCTGTCCGGTTCACACGCTCGCAACCCTCGACGTATTTGGGCCAGTGGCTCTTCACCCAGGCAGGCATCAGGAAGTTCGCCGAAATCGGATCCCAGCCGCGCGCAGCGGCTTCCGTGACGCCTTTTGAGAACGGCGCGACCGCGGTCACCACGATTGGTGGGTGAGGCGTTTGCAATGGGCGGGCAATCAATCCCTGGCCAATGTCCTCGATCAGGGTTCGCTGGACCAAGACATTCCAATATCTGCCCCGCAGATCATAGGGCGGCTTGCCTGCCCAGATATCGAGAACCTGATTGATCGCCTCCAGGAACATGGCATTGCGGTCGGCATCGAGATTGCCGAACGCCTCGGCGTCGGACAGTAGTCCGCCGGGGCTTATTCCGAGTATGAAGCGGCCATCAAGCATGTGATCGAGCATGGCGACGGATGCGGCGACCGCTGCCGGATGAGTGTTCGGCATGTTGATGGTGCCGGTTCCAAGCTTGATCTGGCTGGTTGCGGCTGCGACCCAGGCAATGAACGCGATGCTGGAGGTGATGTTCTCGGCTTTGTCGGTGACATGCTCGCCGACATACGCCTCCGTGAACCCGAGCTCGTCCGCGAGCAGGAAGGCCTCCCGATCCTCCCGGAGCGATTGCCGCCAGTCCTTATCAAGAGGGTGGATCGGCATCGTAAAGAATCCGAGCTCCATGATCGCCCCCCCGCGCGTTGAACTTTAGTTGGCAGGAACCTGCGTCCTTCCCAGGGCGAAGACAAGCCCCGCTGCACAAATAATCACTCGATAAACAAACTTGACCTTTGAAGAGGGCGGCCCTCTAATCGGGCAAACCAAAATTCGGCCCGGGAGGCCACGCCCACATGAAAGCTGCGGCTTTCGCCTACGCCCGCGCGACCAGCGTCGTGAATGCGCTGGAGTTGCTTGCCGCGCATGGCGACAAGGCGAAGGTTCTGTCGGGTGGCCAAAGCCTGATGCCGGCGATGAACCTGCGGCTCATCTCCCCGGACATTCTGGTCGATATCGGTGGCCTCACCGAGTTGCGCGGCATCGCGGTGAGAGGAGATCTGCTGGTCGTTGGCGCGCTGACGCGGCATGTCGACCTGCTCAGGTCGCCGGAGATAGCGCTGCACGCGCCGCTCTTGCGGGATGCGGTCGCTCACATTGCCCATCCCGCGATTCGCAACCGCGGAACAATAGGCGGTAGCCTCGCCCATGCCGATCCGGCATCGGAGCTGCCAGCCTGCGTTGTCGCGCTTGACGCCACGATCGTTGTTCGCGGCCCGACGGGCGAGCGCCGGATTGCTGCGACCGAATTTTTCAGGGGCATCTACGAAACGGCGCTGTCGCCGGACGAATTGCTTGTCGCGATCGAGGTACCAGTCGCGGGCCAGGGCTCGACATTCTTCTTTCAGGAGTATGCCCGACGGCATGGTGACTACGCCATCGTTGGTCTTGCGGCACGTGCTGTTGTTGCAACTGGCAGGTTCACGGATCTTCGGCTCGGCTTCTTTGCGATTGGCGACCGGCCTCTGCTAGCGGCGGCCGCAGGTAGGTTGATCAATGCATCCGTGACCTCTGCCTTGCTTGCTGATGCCGCGACAGCGCTGGCCGATGAACTCGATCCACAGGAGGATCAGCAGGCTACCGCGGCGATGCGCCGACATCTTGCTACGGTCTTGCTCCGGCGCTGCGTGGCCGCATTGCTGGTGCGGCCCGAACTCGAAGCGGGAGTAGCCAGGTGAGTCTTCCAGTAGCGGTTTCGCTTCTAGTCAACGGCGAGCCCATTGATGCGCTTGTATTGCCGCGTCTCAATCTCGCTGATTTCCTTCGGGAGAATATGAAGCTGACCGGAACCCATGTCGGTTGCGAGCACGGCGTTTGTGGTGCCTGCACGGTCCGGATTGATGGCGAGATCGTCCGCTCCTGTCTGATGCTGGCGGTCCAGGCGCAGGGGGCGTCAGTCGAGACAATCGAGGGGCTGTCCGACAGCGGCGAAATCGCCGATCTTCAGGCGGCCTTTCGCGAACGCAATGCATTGCAGTGCGGCTATTGCACGCCCGGGATGCTGATGACGGCGCAGGACCTGTTGAAGCATTTGCCCGCGCCTGATCGTCAAGCGATCCGCGAGCATCTTTCCGGCAATTATTGCCGCTGCACCGGCTATCAAGCCATTGTGGACGCGGTGGAGGCGACAGCCAAGACGCGCGCGGAGCGGCCGGCATGACGGTGACCCGTGCGCCAGCAGAGACACTTTCGGTGCTCGATCGCCCGAATTCCTATATCGGCAAGACGGTGCCACGGCCGAACCTCGACAGGTTGCTGCAAGGGCGTGGACAATACGTCAGTGACCTGGAATTGCCGCGGATGGCGCACGTGGTTTTTCTACGGTCGCCCTATGCCCACGCCAGGATCGTGGCGATCGACGCCGACGCGGCACGGCGCATGCCTGGCGTCATGTCCATCGTCACGGGTCGAGAGCTTGAGCCTGTCATCACGCCGTGGGTCGGCGTACTCTCGCATCTGAAGGGATTGAAGTCGGCGCCGCAGCATGCGATCGCGATCGATCGGGTTTGCTGGCAGGGCGAGGCGGTCGCGGCGATTGTCGCAACCAGCCGTGCGGCAGCCGAAGATGCCATGGAGCAGATTGCCGTCGATTACGAGGAACTCGAGACGGTCACGGACATGCGCACCGCGCTCGATCCGGCAACGCCAGTCATTCACACCTCGCTCGGTGACAACCTCGCCTTTGAACGGACTCTCGATGCCGGCGATGTCGACCAAGCATTGTCGGATTCCGAGGTGGTCGAGGCCGACTTTGTATTCGGGCGCCACACCGGCGTGACGCTCGAACCGCGGGCGGTGGTTGCCGACTGGAATGCAGCCGAGGCGCGGCTCACGATCTATCAGGGCACGCAGGCGCCTCACATGGTGCAGAACATCGCAGCCCTGCATCTCGGACTAAGCGAGGCGCAGGTCCGGGTGGTCTGCAAGGATGTCGGCGGTTCATTCGGCATCAAGGTTCACATCTACGCCGACGAAATGGCGACCTATGCGCTGTCCAAGCTGCTACGGCGGCCGATCAAGTTCGTAGCCGATCGTGTCGAGAGCTTCAACACGGACATTCACGCCCGCGATCATCGATGCAGGGGCCGGATCGGCGTCAGGCCGGACGGCACTATCACGGCCTTCGAGATCGACGACCTGACGGGGATCGGTCCCTATTCGATGTATCCGCGCACCAGCGCCATCGAGGCAAATCAGGTGGTCAATCTGGTTGGCGGGCCGTATGTCACCCCGAACTATCGGGCGCGAACGCGAGTCGTCTTCCAGAACAAGAACGTGATGTGTCAGTACCGGGCGGTCGGACACCCGATCGCCTGTTCGGTCACCGAGGGTCTGGTCGACCTTGCCGCAGCGCGGATTGGTATGGACCCCGTCGAGATCCGCCGGCGCAACTTGATCCCCGACGATGCCTATCCCTGTGCGTCACCCTCCGGCATGAAATTCGAGCAGCTTTCGCATCATGCCTCGTTGGCCAAGCTGTTGCAGATGATGGATTACGACGCATTGCGTGCCGAGCAAGCGGCATTGCGCGCCAGAAATATTCACCGGGGTATCGGAATCGCCAGCTTCATCGAGGTCACCAATCCCAGTGCTGCCTTTTACGGCGTCGGCGGCGCGAAAATCTCGTCGCAGGATGGCGTTGCGGTTCGACTCGACGCGCAAGGCTCGGTGATCTGCCAGACCAGCATCACGGAGCAGGGGCAAGGGTCGGAATCGCTGACTGCCCAGATCGTGGGCAGTGTGCTGGGCGTTTCGATGGAGCGGGTCCGCGTGATACTGGGCGACACCGACAACACGCCCTATGGCGGCGGCACCTGGGCCTCGCGCGGTGCCGGCATCGGCGGCGAAGCCGCGCTACAAGCCGCCAAGGCTCTGCGCCAGAATATCCTGGATGTCGCCGCGGCCATCCTGCAATCGACGCCGGGCGGGCTCGATATCGTCAACAACAGCATCGTCAATGCCGGCGACGGTGCGTCGCGGATCGAACTGAGCGAACTGGCACGGATTGTCTATTTTCGGCCGGATACCCTCCCGCCGGGCATCCAGCCTGAGTTGATGGCGACCCGACATTTCGTGCCGCGCCAATATCCTTTTGCGTTCACCAACGGGGTACAGGCCTCATGGCTTGAGGTCGATACCGAGACCGGGTTCGTGACGCTGCTGAAGCATTGGGTTGTCGAAGACTGCGGCACCATCATTAACCCGCAACTGGTCGACGAGCAGATCCGGGGCGGGGTCGTCCAGGGGCTCGGCGCGGCGCTGTTCGAGAAATGCATCTATGACGAGCGCGGCCAGCTGACCAACGCCAACATGGCGGACTACCTGGTCCCGATGTCCGGCGAGATGCCCGATATCGAGATTGGCCACGTGGTGTCTCCGACGCAGGAGTCGGAGCTGGGAGCCAAGGGGGCGGGCGAGGCAGGGACGGCCGGTGCGGCAGCTGCGGTTGCCAACGCGGTCAACGACGCGCTGCGGCCGTTCGGCGCAACAATTACCGAGATTCCGCTCACGCCTCAGGTTATCCTGACGGCCTTGGGACGAATCTGAGGTGGAGACGTTCCGGCAAAGATAACGATAAACAAAACACAGACAGTTCTTGGGGAGGAATAGTCATGACGAACAAGGTCACCAAAGCTGGATCGATATCGCGGCGTCGTCTGCTGACGACGGCAAGCGCCGGCGCCGCTCTCGCCGTCTCGCCTTTTCGCATCAATTTGCTCAAGGCCGAGGAAGCAGCCATCAAGATCGGCTTCCCTGTTCCCTTGACCGGTCCGTATGGTGCCGAGGCCCAGGACCAGGTGCGGGCGGGTCAGCTCGCTGTCGCCCAGTTCAATGATGCTGGCGGTCTCAACGGCCGCAAGGCCGAGCTCATCGTGCGCGACGACAGGCTCAATCCCGGTGAGGCGGCAACGCGGACATTGGAGCTGGTCGAGAAGGAGAAGGTGAATTTCGTCGTCGGCAGTCTGTCCGCGGCAGTCCAGCTTGCGATCAACAACGTCACCAAAGAGCGCGGCGTCATCTTCAATTCGATCAGCCAGTCCGACGCCATCAACGAGGCGGCCGACTTCAGCAAGCACACATTCCACGAAGCGTTGAACCCGCACATGACGTCAGGCGCGGTCGGCCGCTATGCCTTCGCCAAATTCGGCAAGAGGGTTGCGTTTCTCACGGCGGATTATGCCTACGGGCACGAGATGGTTCGCGGCTTCCTCGAGGTCGGCAAGGAATTCAACGTCGAGAACCTCGGCGACATCCGCCATCCGCTGGGAACGACTGACTTCTCCACGCTGCTGCCGCGTCTCCAGGCGCTGAAGCCCGATATTCTGTGCATCAGCAATTTCGGCCGGGACCAGCAGATCGCGCTGAAGCAGGCGACCGATTTTGGCATCAAGAAATCGATCCAGATCATCGCGCCGCTGCTCTCGCATGCCAGCCGCGTCGCGGCTGGCCCCCAGGCATTCGAAGGCGTCGTCGGCGGCTGCTCGTTCTACTGGGGTATCGAGGACAAGTTCGCCTCGACCAAGGCGTTCAACGATGCGTTCCGCAAAACGTACGACGGCAAGTTGCCCACCGATTACGGTGCGCTCGGCTATGGCGGTGTTCGGACCGTGCTCGAGGCGGTCAAGGGCGCCGGCAGCGTCGAGACCGACAAGGTCGTCGCTGCATTGGAAGCTCTGAAGTACGACGACTACAAGGGGCCGCAATATTATCGCAAATGCGACCACCAGTCGGTGCAATCGGTGCTCGTGATCAAGTCGAAATCCAAGGACCTGCGGAACGAGTCCGACGTGTTCGAGGTTCTGTCGACCGAAGAGCCCAACGAGAAGAACCTGCGTACCTGCGAAGCGCTCGGCCACAAGAGCTGAGCTTATGCGACGGCGCGCGCCACCGGGCGGTGCGCGCCGTGCTGAGGGGGACAAATGGCGGGCCTGAGCTTTGACCTGATAGCGCTGCAACTGTTTGCCGGGCTGGCGCTTGGCGCCATCTATGTGCTGTTTGCGATCGGCCTCTCGCTGATCTTCGGGATGTTGACGGTCGTCAACTTCGCCCATGGCGCGTTCTACATGGTCGGCGCTTATGTCGGGCTCTATCTGATCTCGATCGGGGGCAATTTCTGGATCTGCCTCGTGGCCGTGCCGATCGCAATCGGACTGTTCGGCCTTGCCGTCGAGCGCGTGCTGATCCGGCCGCTTTACGGCCGCGGCATCGACTATCCGCTGCTGCTGACCTTCGGGCTCAGCTACGTGATGGTCGAATGCGTGCGCATTGCCTTTGGCAAGACCGGCTATCCTTTCGACACGCCCGAGGTTCTGCAGGGCGCCGTCGACATCGGCGTCGGCTATTTCCCGCTCTACCGGCTGTTTGTGATAGGCGCGACGGCCGTCGTGCTGCTGGCGCTCTGGCTGTTTCTGGAGAAGACCAGCTTCGGGCTGATTATCCGTGCCGGGGCGCGCGATCCGCAGATCGTCCGTGTGCTTGGGGTCGACGTTTCCAAGATGTGGTTGATCGTGTTCGGCATAGGTACCGCGATCGCGGGTTTTGCCGGCCTGCTGGCCGCGCCGCTTCAAGGCGCCATTCCGGAGATGGGCGGCACGATCCTCGCCGAAGCCTTTGTCGTGACCGTGGTAGGAGGGATGGGGTCGATCGGCGGCGCCGTCCTGGCAGGACTGCTGGTCGGTGTGGTGGTCAGCATGACCTCGCTATTCGCACCCGAGATGGCCAAGGTTTCGATCTTTGCCTTGATGGCGATCGTTCTGATCGTTCGCCCTCAGGGCTTCTTCGGCCGCGCCGGATTGATGAGCTGAGCCCGGCATGACCGAAACCCCTCAATCGATCAAACAGCCCGCTGCCGCGACGGGCAGTTGGTATGAGTTCGCGACGCGGCATCGTGCCAGCATTGTCGCAGCGGTCATCCTGGTTTTCCCGCTGGTGATGCCTTTCACGGCTCTTGCCGTGAACATCCTGATCTATGGGTTGTACGCCCTCGGCTTCAACCTCGTGTTTGGATATCTAGGTCTGTTGTCGTTCGGTCATGCGGCGCTGTTCGGGACCGGTGCCTACCTCTGTGGCATCGCCATCGTGCACTTCGGCTGGCCGTGGTATGCGGCGATCGCCGCCGGGGTTGCCGGCGGATTGTTGATGGCGCTGCTGATTGGCGTGCTCGCGATCAGGACCCGCGGCATCTACTTCGCCATGGTCACAATGGCGTTGTCGCAATGTGTCTACTACCTTTTCTACCAGGCGGTTGACTTGACCGGTGGCGAAAACGGCCTTCGCGGCATCAACGTCCGCACCATCGATCTGTTCGGCTTGCGGATCGATTTCATCAATCCGATGATCCGCTACTACGTCATCGCGGCTTTTGTGATCGCCGCATTCTTTGTGATGTCACGCATTCTGGCGTCACCCTTTGGCGCCGTGATTGAAGCGGTGCGCGAGAACGAGATGCGTGCACGCGCGTCCGGCTACGACGTGACCCTGACGCGATTGCTGACCTTCGTCCTGTCGGGCGGCTTCTGCGGCCTTGCGGGTGCATTGCAGGCCCTGCATTTGTCGATCGTTCCGATCGAAATCTTGCATTACGAGACCTCGGGCCTGGTCGTGATGATCGCTCTCCTGGGCGGTATGGGCACGTTCTTTGGGCCGATGGTCGGCGCTGCGGTGTTCCTGGTCCTGGAGAATGTGGTCTCGGTGTGGACCGTTCACTGGCAACTGATCGTTGGCGCCATCTTCATTGCATGCGTGCTGTTCTTCCCGGCGGGCATCTGGGGCACGCTGATCGCGCGGGGCAGACGATGAGCGCCGCAGAAGGTCAGGCAGGAGATATCATTCTGCGCACCAGGGGCGTCGGCAAGACGTTCGGGAAGATTGTCGCCCTCAACAATATCTCGGCCGAATTTTCCAAGGGAGCGATCACCTCCATCATTGGTCCGAACGGGGCTGGAAAGAGCACTTACTTCAACCTGCTGTGCGGCGCCTTTCCGCCGACGAAGGGCAGCGTTGAGTTCGAGGGCAAGGATGTCACCGGACTGCCGCAACACCGCTTTGCGCATATGGGGATCGCGAAATCCTTCCAGATCACCAGCGTGTTTCCGCAGCTTACGACACGAGAGAACATCCGCGTCGGTCTGCAGGCGCTGGTGTCGCGATACGACATCTGGCGTCCCCGTGCGCGCCTGACCGAACTTGTCGAGCGGGCGGACGAACTGCTGGCGCTCGTCGGGTTGTGGGAATCCCGGGAACGCGCGGCCAAGACGCTGGCCCATGGTGAGCAGCGGGCACTGGAAATCGGCATGGCGCTTGCCAGCCAGCCCCGCTTGCTGCTGCTGGACGAGCCGACGGCCGGCATGAGCCCGGAAGAAACGCGGATCATGATGGATCTGATCGTGAAACTCGCCAAGGAGCGTACGGTCATTCTCGTCGAGCACAAGATGAAGCTGGTGCTGGGCATCAGCGATCGCATCCTCGTGCTGCACCACGGAGAACTGCTGGCCGAGGGAACGCCGCAGGAAGTCCGGCAGAACGAGGCGGTGAAGCGGGTCTATCTCGGCCAGCGGGAGCACTGACCGGATGCTGCAGATCAGCAAGCTCAATGCCTGGTATGGCGCAAGTCACGCGTTACAGGACATCAGTCTCGAGGTGAGCAAGGGCGAAATCGTCTGCCTGATCGGCCGCAACGGGGCCGGCAAGACGACGACGCTTAAATCAGTCATGGGGTTGATGGGGCGGGCGCGCGGCTCGGTCACCTTCAAGGGTGAGGAGCTGCTGCGCCAGCCGGCGCATGTGCGCTTCGCGTTAGGACTCGCCTATGTTCCAGAGGAGCGACGGATTGTGCAGGGACTGACCGTGCGAGAGAATTTGCGGCTCGGGCTGGTTGCCTCGAGGGAGAAGAAGCGGGAAGCCGAGCTGATCGACGAGATCGCTGCGATCTTCCCGCGGCTGGCCGAGCGCATGGACCAAGAAGCGGTCACGATGTCCGGCGGCGAGCAGCAGATGCTGGCGATCGCGCGGGCGATGATCGCAAAGCCCGACCTGATCATGCTGGACGAGCCGTCGGAGGGCATCATGCCGGTCCTGGTCGACGAGATGTTCGAGCTGTTCAGCAGCATGAAGGCGAAGGGAACGACGGTTCTGCTGGTCGAGCAGAACGTCGAGCTCGCACTCGGCATTGCCGATCGTGCCTATGTGCTGGATCAAGGGTCCGTCGTGCATCAAGCCTCGGCGCAGGCGCTGCTCGCCGACGACGAGATCAAGGAGCGCTACTGCTCGGTGTAAGCAGGGTCTCGGATCAGCGCGCGTGCCACCGGCACGTACTGAACTTTACTCCGCAGCGCTCGCGATCGCGTCGGCTTTCCGATTGGTGACGACGACCTTGATCGCGTCATCGACGCGGTCCCGCGCATATCTCAGCGCGGTCGGCAGGTCGGCCAGCGGAAACGTATGCGTGTGGATCCTGGTCGCGTCGAACCGCTTCGCTGCCATCAATTTCATCGCGCGGTGTGTGGCGCTGCGGCCTTCGCCGCGGATGCCGTAGGCGTAGATGTTGTTCCGTACGAGATGCGCGATGTCCAGCGTCGCGGCCTCGTGCGGGAAGGCGGCCAGACAGATCTTGCCGCCGCGATTGGTCATGTGAATGGCCTGGTTGAGTGTCGCGTCGGTGCCGGCACATTCGACGACATAGTCCGCGCCGATCCCCCCTGTTAGTTGCTTCACGACCTCAACGACGTCTTCGTCGTTGATGTTGATGACGCGGTCGGCCCCCAGTTCCCGGCCGATCGCCAGCCGCTTGTTGCGCGTGCCGGTCAGGATCACCGGGCTTGCACCAAGCGCCTTGGCCACGGCAACTGCGAGAAGTCCGATCGGCCCTGGGCCGATCACCACGACGCTCTCGCCGGCCACCAATCCCCCCAATTCCGTCAAGCCATACATCGACGTCCCGGCGGTCACCACGAGCGTCGCTTCCGCGTCGCTCATGGTATCCGGGACGCGCGCCAGCGTATTGATATGATTGACCGCGTATTCGGCGAATCCGCCGTCGGTCGTAAAGCCGTTGGCGCGGTGACCCTTCTCCGGCTTTCCATAGTTGAGGCACGACGTGTACATGCCCTGGCGGCAGCGTTTGCATTGGCCGCAGCCGGCGTGGATTTCCACGCTGACCCGCTCACCGATCCTGAACTCGTCGACGTTTGGGCCAAGCGCGGCAACCGTGCCCATGTATTCGTGACCCGGCGTAAAGTTCTTGTTGAAGGGCGCGCCGCCTTGAATGCTTGCCGGCGACCCGGCATGGATGATTTCGAGATCGGTGGCGCAGATCGCAACCGCGTCGATGCGCACCAGCACTTCGGCGCGCGACGGGATCGGCGTCGGCTTCTCGCGAAGCAGGAGCTGGTCGGGGTCACCAAGGACCCAGGCTTTCATCAGGTCGGGGACGGGAAGGTCGGACGATGTCTTGACGCCGGGCGGCTGGTACATGGGCGCTTCCTCATTCGGCTCGCAGCCTAGCGCGAAACGACGGTTTGCCGCGAGCCTCCGGTCGTTGGTATCCGGGCTGCTGCATTTGCTGCACGGCAGCAAGCGCGTCGCAAAACCTTCATGCGCGGTCTATACTTGGTCGCTCCGTTGATGTTGAAATCCGCATTGCATCCTCTCCCAGACCGGAGCCTGCCATGAAGACCGTCCGCCTTGTCCTTGCGTTGCTGGCGCTGACACTGATCGCGCCATGGCAATCCGCCAGGGCGGCCGACGTGATCTGCTACAATTGCCCGCCCGAATGGGCGGATTGGGCCTCGATGCTGAAGGCGATCAAGGCGGACCTCAACTACGATATCCCGCATGACAACAAGAATTCCGGTCAGGCGCTGGCCCAAATCCTGGCCGAGAAGAGCAATCCGGTCGGTGATATCGGCTATTTCGGCGTGACCTTCGGCATGAAGGCCAAGGCCCAGGACGCGCTCGAGCCCTACAAACCCGCGCATTGGGAGCAGGTGCCCGCCGGCCTCAAGGACCCCGACGGCTATTGGACCACGATCCACTCCGGGACGCTCGGCCTGTTCGTGAACAAGGACGCGCTTGGCGGCAAGCCGGTGCCGGCCTGCTGGAAGGACCTGCTGAAGCCAGACTACAAGGGCATGGTCGGCTATCTCGACCCGTCGTCGGCCGCGGTCGGTTATGTCGGCGCGGTCGCCGTTAATCTCGCGCTGGGCGGCTCGCCCACCAATTTCGATCCGGCAATCACCTTCTTCAAGGAACTGCGCAAGAACGATCCGATCGTGCCCAAGCAGACGTCATATGCCCGTGTCGTCTCGGGAGAGATGCCGATCCTGTTCGACTATGACTTCAACGCTTACCGCGCGAAATATTCAGAGAAGGGCAACTTCGAGTTTGTCATCCCCTGCGAGGGCTCGGTGGTGTTTCCCTATGTCGTCGGTCTCGTGAAGAACGCGCCCGACAAGGAGAAGGCCAAGAAGGTGATGGACTATTTGCTGTCCGACAAGGGGCAGGCGATCTGGACCAATGCCTATCTGCGTCCGGCCCGCCCGATCGAGCTGCCTGCTTCCGTGAAGGGCAAATTCCTCCCCGACAGCGACTATGCCCGCGCCAAGAGCGTCGACTGGGGCGAGATGGAAAACGTGCAAAAAGCCTTCGTCGACCGCTATCTCGCCGAGGTCCGCTGAGGCAATATGGTGCCCTTCGCGGGGCACCATTCTTCCCATGTCGCAAAAATCCTTCGTTTGGCTCTGCCTGCTGCCGCTTGTGCTGGTGACGACGGCGTTCTTCCTGTTGCCGATGGCGCGGCTGGTGGTGGCGGGCGCCGAAGGGCCGCACGGGCTCACCGGATACCTCGCCATCCTGACCGAAGGCCGCTATCGCGCGACGCTGATCAATACCGTGCTGCTGGCGGCGGCAACCACGGGCGTCACGCTGATCGTGGCGACGATCGCCGGAATGTTCCTGCAGCGGCACCGCTTTCCCGGGCGGGCCGTGCTGATCGCGATGCTGACCTTTCCGTTGGCCTTTCCCGGCGTGGTGGTCGGCTTCATGATCATTCTGTTGGCAGGCCGGCAAGGGCTGATCGGCGATCTCTCGAACCGGATCTTCGGCGAGAAGTTCGTTTTCGCCTATTCGATCTACGGGCTCTTCCTCGGCTATCTCTACTTCTCGATCCCGCGCGTGATCCTCACCATCATGGCGGCCGTGCAAAAGCTAGACGTCGGTCTGGAGGAAGCCGCGCGTTCCCTTGGCGCCAGCCCCTGGGCGGTCCAGCGTGACGTCGTGTTGCCGGCACTGGCGCCGGCCTTCGTTGCGTCCGGCGCGATCGCATTTGCGACCGCGATGGGCGCTTTCGGCACCGCTTTCACGCTGGCGACTAATATCGACGTACTGCCGATGCTGATCTACACCGAGTTCACGCTGGCCGCCAATTTCGCGACCTCGGCGGCGCTGTCGGTGGGGCTCGGCTTGATCACCTGGCTCATCCTTGCGCTGGCCCGCACGTTCAGCGGAAGCGCGGTCGCGGCGGCCGGGTGAAAGCATGCGCGATCGCCTGATCTTCACCGGCCAGTTCATCTTCACGTTGCTCGTTGCCGCATTCCTGGTGGTGCCCGCGGGGCTTTCAATTTCCGCCGGCGTCACCGTCAATTATTTCCGGGGCATTCAGTCCGGCGTGACCCTGCAATGGGTCGCCCAGGTCTGGGAGCTCTATGCCGGCACCATTCTGCTCTCCTTCGTGATCGCCTTCGCGACACTCGCCGTCACGTTGCTCGCCGGCGTTCCCGCGGCGTACGCGCTGCACGCACGGGGAGGCCGCCTTGCCCGCATCGTCGAGGAGATCATCACGCTGCCCTTGGCGATCCCCGGGCTTGCGATTGCGCTTGCGCTGTTGCTCGCCTATGGGAGCTTTGGCGGCTTTCGCCGCTCCTGGCTCTTCATTCTGGTCGGTCACGTGATCTTTACCATGCCGTTCATGGTGCGCTCGGTCATGGCGGTGTTTGCGACCGTGGACATCAAGACGCTCGATGAGGGCGCCGCCTCGCTCGGCGCATCGCCATGGCGGCGCTTCTGCGATGTCATCGTGCCGAATGCGCTGCCGGGAATTCTCGCTGGTGCGCTGATGGTGGTCACGCTATCGCTCGGCGAGTTCAACCTGACCTGGATGCTGCATACGCCGCTGACGAAGACGCTGCCGATCGGGCTGGCCGACAGCTACGCATCGATGCGGCTCGAAGTGGCCTCGGCCTACACGCTGATCTTCTTCGTGATGATCATTCCGCTGCTGGTCGCGATGCAACTGCTGGCCGACAGGAATCACAAGCGATGAATACGGCCGGGCACGGTGCAGCGGTGCGGATCGAGGCATGCGGCAAGACCTTTGCCGACGGCACGCGTGCGCTCGATCCCGCGACCCTCGACATTGCGCGCGGCGAGACGCTGGTGCTGCTCGGACCATCCGGATGCGGCAAGACCACGATGCTGCGCATCATCGCGGGCCTCGAGTTGCCGGATGCGGGCGGCAAGGTGCTGTTCGACGGCAAGGATATGACCTCGGTCCCGATCGAGCGGCGCAATGTCGGCATGGTGTTTCAGTCCTACGCTCTGTTCCCCAACATGACGGTGGCGGACAATATCGCCTACGGTCTGAAGATCCGGGGTGTTGCCAGGGGCGAGCGTGCCGCACGCGTCGCCGAGCTGGTGGCTCTCACGAACATCACGGGGTTGGAGAACCGCCGCATCGACCAGCTCTCGGGCGGCCAGCGCCAGCGGGTGGCACTGGCGCGTGCCGTCGCGATCCGGCCCGGCATATTGCTGCTCGACGAGCCCTTGACCGCGCTTGATGCCGCCTTGCGGGACCGGCTGCGAGGTGAGCTCAACCGGCTGTTGCGCGCACTTGGTATCACGACGATCTATGTCACCCATGATCAGTCCGAAGCCATGGAATTGGGCGACCGCATCGTCGTGATGCGGAAAGGTGCGATCGCCCAGATCGGCACGCCGCGCGAGGTCTACTTCGCACCGAAGGACCGCTTCGTGGCGGAGTTCATCGGAGCGGCGAATATAGTTGAAGCTCCGATCGAGAACGGCATACTGATCCTGCCCGGCGGACGATTGCCGATCGAGGGTGGCGCGACAGCTGCGAACGCGACCGTCATGATCCGTCCCGAAACCATTCGCGTGACGGACGCCGGGGCGGCAGTGCTTTCGGGAGTTGTCGATTCCGTCAGCTTCATCGGCAACCGGCAGCGGCTCGTTGTGAGTGGTGCATCGAGCAAGCTGCTCAATGTCGACGCGCCCAATACAATTCAGGCCAAGGTCGGCGATCGAATCGGGCTTTCGATCGCGGCCGACGCCGTTCGTCTGCTCCCTTCCGAACCCTGAGATTGATCGATGCCGCCGAAACCGGTTCTCATCGCACAGATATCCGACCTCCACATCAAGTCGCCGGGAGTGCTGGCCTATGGCCGGGTCGATACCGCGAAGGCGCTTGAACGCTGTGTGGCGGCGCTCGGAGCGTTCGAGCCGGTGCCCGATTTCGTCGTCGTCTCGGGCGACCTTGTCGATACGCCGTCGGTCGAGGAATACGACTATCTCAAGCGATTGCTCGCGCCGCTGCGCCTGCCGTTTGCCGGCATTCCCGGCAATCACGACTCGCGTCAGTGGATGCGCGAAGCGTTTCCGGCCGCGCCCTATGTTCACGCAACAGGCCCGCTCGACCAGAAGATCGAAGTGAATGGCCTCGATCTCCTGCTGCTGGATTCAAGCGTCGCCGGCAAGCCGCACGGCATGCTCGAAGCGCCCACGCTGCAATGGCTGGACGCGGCGCTCGCGACGGCAGCCGACCGGCCGGCGCTGCTTTTCCTGCATCACCCGCCATTCAAGGGCGGCATCTGGCATATGGACCGGCAAGACCTCTTCAATGCCGACGCATTGGCGGAAATCGTCAGGCGTCACCCGCGTGTGCGGTTGATCGGGTGCGGGCACGTCCATCGCGCGATGCTGACCACCTTCGCCGGGATTGCCGTGACAATATGCCCCGCGCCGAACCATGCGGTCGACCTGGACCTCGGACAGCTCCGCGAACCATCGTTCAAGGTGGAACCGCCCGCATTTCATTTGCACACATGGTTTCCCGGGCAGGATTTTGGACAGCTGGTCACACACCAGATCCCCATCGGTCAGTTCGATGGGCCGCATCCGTTCTTTGGACCAGACGGCAAGCTGCTGTGAGCGGGTGGCGGTGACCCGTCACACGGACGGGTCCTGCCAGGCGAGATTGCGGTTGATGGCGGGTTTTCCAGACCAAGGGCGGCCGTTGCCTACAATTGAGCGTTGCAACTAGGCACATATTTATTCCAAATTGTACCTTCGATGCCTTCTAGCCCGATCTCACCGGCCCGGACCTTTTGTTGCTGTAGGCCCCCGGTGGGGCTATAGTCCTTTCCGCTTTCATTGATCGATGGCTTGTCGGTGTGTCGCCCTGCTGGCGCGCCGATCGAACGCAACACAATCAGTCTGGATCACAATGACCGGTGCGCTGCCCATAGAACGAACTGCCGGCGCGCCGTTGTTTTCAAACAACAAGCTATCGGTGCTGCGCAAGCATCCCTATTTCGCGGATCTTGAGCCCGAGGCATTCGATCAGCTCTGCCGTTATGCCAAGCACACCACGCTGAAGCGCGGAACGACGATCTTCTCCAAGGGCGATCCGGGCACCAGCCTGATCGCGGTGATCTCGGGTACGGTGAAGATCAGCATCTCGTCGCCGGATGGTCGCAACGCGATCCTGAACCTGATCGAGGCCGGAGAGATATTCGGCGAGATCGCGCTGCTCGATGGGTTGTCGCGGACGGCCGACGCCACCGCCAACACCAATTGCGAGCTGTTCGTCATCGACCGGCGCGAGTTCATTCCGTTCGTGCGCAGCCAGCCGACGCTTGCGATGAAGTTCATCGAGCTGCTGTGCGCAAGGTTGCGCTGGACCAGCGACCAGGTCGAGCAGGTGATCCTGCAGGATTTGCCGGGCCGTTTGGCGAGCGCGCTGCTGCGCCTGAGCGACAAGCACAAGCCGCAGGGGCGCACCATCTCGATCACCCAGCAGGAGATCAGCGAGATGGTCGGGATGACCCGCGAGAGCATCAACAAGCAGCTCCGCGCCTGGGCGACACGCGGTTGGGTCAGGCTCGAGCATGGCGCGATCGTCGTGCTGAAGCCCGAGTCGCTGCAGGCGCTGGTCGACGCCGGGGCTGATGACGGCGAGTAGTCGCGCGGTTAGTCCCGTACTTCACGAAACGGTGAACCGGACAAGGCCTGTGAAACCATTCACATCGGCCGTGCGTGCCCTGCGGTAAGTGACGCTTCGGTGGAGCACACTCGCACTGTGGAGGAATCCATGCAGGGCTCTTTCGACAACCGGCAGCAGGATCCGGAAAGCCACTACGGGAGCTTCAGCATCAAGCTGATCGCTCTGCCGGCGCTCGTGATCGTTGCATTGATCGGGATGCTGGTCAGCCACCCCGCCGCAGTGAAATGGATATCGGATGCGGCACAAGCGGAGTTCGCGGGAATCGACGTCGTCGACGTCGATCCATTGACCAAGATTGCGCAGCCGGCACCCACGGCGCTGCCGCGCAATGAGATGCGGACGGTGAAGGCCAACTGATCGTCGGCGCCGTCGTCAAGCGGCAACGCCGAGCAGCTTCGCTGCAGTTCGGCCGAGAATGTTGGCCTTGTCGTCGTCGCTCAGCGATGAGCAGCCGAAGATGTGGTCGGCCGGTGCCATTTGCCATGGATAGGGATAGTCGCTTCCCAGCACAATCTGGCCGGCGCCAACCTGGGCGGCGAGATGCCGGATCGCCTCAGGAGTGAACACCAGCGAGTCGAAGTAGATCTGCTTGAGATATTCGCTCGGCGCCTTCTGGAGCTTGATCTCCGGATTGCATCCCTTGGGTCCGACCAGGCAGGGGTGGTCCGAGCGATCGGCATAGGAGGGGAGATAGCCGCCGCCATGCGCGGCGATGATCCTCAATCCCGGGAAGCGGTCGAGCGTGCCCTCGAAGATTAAATGGGACAGTGCGATCGTGGTCTCGAGCGGATTGCCGATGGTGTTGCCGAGCCAGCCATTGCCGGAGAGCCGCCTGCCGAGCTCGGGCACGCCCTGCGGATGGATGAACAGGGGGACGCCGAGTTCCTCGGCCTTGGCCCACACGGGATGAAACCTCGGATCGGAGAATTCGACGCCATCGACCACACCGCCGATCGCCGCGCCCTTCAGCCCCTGTTTCTTCACCGCCGTCTCCAGCTCCTGCACCGCAAGGTCCGGCGCCTGCAGCGTCAGCGAGGCGAAGGCCGCGAACCGCTCGGGCTTCGAAGCGCACAATTCCGCGAGCTTTTCATTCTGGATTTTCACGATCTTCCCGGCGAGCTCGCGATCGCGGTCGTACCAGAACGGATTGATCGAGAGCACCTCCATATCGACGGCCTGCGCGTTCATCGCAGCGAGGCGCTTGTCGATTTCGACGAAGGCCTCGGTGGCGCCGTTGACCGGCGGTAGCTGCAGCTTTCCGGCGTCGGCGCCGAGCAGGGCGCCGGCCTCGCGGAAGTGGCAATGCGAGTGAATGTCGATCGTCCTGACGCGCTTGCCGTCGACGGTGACCGGCAATTTCTGGCGCGATTGCTGCGCATTCGCATTGTGGACGAGCCCGCAGCCGCAGAACACGATACCCGCAGCCGCTGCTCCCGCTTTCAGGAAATCCCGCCTTGTGGTCATGACGATCGCCTCCCTGGTCTTTTTGTTATGGACGGGGAGCCTAGGGGCGCTGGCGAACGGTCGCAAGACCACACGCTGTGCGTGTCGCGCAATGTTGATCTGCTCAGACCGGCTTGATCCCGGCCTTGGCGATGATGTCGATGGGTTCCGGTGACGGCCGCAGTTCTGCAAGATGTCCGCTAGCCCTCAGTGCAGCACCTGGAGTTGCCGCGGCAGCCATAGCGAGATCTCCGGCAGATAGGTCACGCACATCAGGACAAAGAACATCACCGCGTAGAACGGCCAGATCTTGCGCATGACTTGCTCGATCGTGACCTTGCCGACCGCGCAGCCGACAAAAAGAATTGCTCCGACCGGTGGGTGGCACAGGCCGATGCCGAGATTGAGCAGCATGATCATGCCGAAATGGACCGGATCGACGCCGAAGTTCTTCATGACAGGCAACAGGATCGGCGTTGCGATCAGGATCGATGGCGCCATGTCGACAAGCGTGCCGAGCACCAGCAGCAGGATGTTGATCAGGAGCAGGATGACGTACTTGTTGTCAGAAATCGACAGGAAGAAGGCGGTCATCTTGGCCGGCATCTGCGTCAGGGCCATGATGTAGCCGACACTGGAGGCGCACGCGATCAGCGTCATCACCATCGCGACGGTGCGTAATGTGCGATGGAGCAGCACCGGCAGGTCGCGCCAGCGATAGTCGCGATAGATGAACATTGTGACGAAGAAAGCCCAGATGCAGGCGACGGCGCCGGCTTCGATTGCCGTGAAGATGCCGCCGAGAATGCCGCCAAGGATGATAACGAGGGTGATGAGACCCCAGGAGGCATCGATGGCGATCCGGATCGCGTCCTTGGCCGGCACGGTCTGGCCGTGCGGGTGCTTCTCGCGATAGGCGACGGCCAGGCACAGGATGATCAGCGAGAAGCCGAGCAGCAGCCCGGGGAATACGCCGGCCATGAAGAGGGCGCTGATCGAAATCGTTCCGCCCGTCGCAAGCGAGTAGAGCACCGCGTTGTGGCTCGGCGGCACCAGAAGGGCCTGGACCGACGAGGTGATCGTGAGATTTGTCGCGAACACGCGCGGATAGCCGTTCTTTTCCATCTGCGGGATCATCACCGAACCGATGGCGGATGTATCGGCGACCGCCGATCCGGAAATGCCGCTCAGGAATGTCGTCGCAAGCACGTTGACGATCGAAAGGCCGCCGCGCAGCCGGGTCAGTCCAACCAGCACGTCGGCGAACGCAACCAGGCGGCGGGCCATGCCGCCCTCCGCCATGATCGCGCCGGCCAGCACGAAGAACGGGATCGTCAGCATCGCGACCTTGCTGACGCCGTCGGAAATCTTCAGCATCACCGCTTCCAGGGGAATGCCGATCCACAAGGCGCCGACGATGGCCGCCATCGCCAGCGAATAGGCGATCGGCATTCCGATCAGGAAGCAGAGCAGCATGGTCGCGAGCAGAATGAGGATATCCATGATGGCCTCTCGCGATCAGTCGGCGGAAAACTCGCGGTGTGGTGCGATCGGATCGGGCGGCGCACCCAGAAAAATCCGCTCGATGATGAACAGGAGCAGACAGACGCCGCCGATCGGAATCGGAAGATAGGTGACGCCGACCGAAAGCGACGGGAAGTCGGCGATGGTGTTGTACCAGGTCACCTCGACGAGCCGAGCGCCCCAGATGACCATGAACAATGCGATCAGGCCCATCAGCAGCTGGACCACAAGGTCGGTCAGGTTGCGAAGCGGATCAGGCAGCTTGTTGGCGAAATACGCGACGTTCATGTGCAGATTGAGCCGATATCCGGCGGCCGCACCGATGAACGTCACGACGATGGTGAGCAGCACCGCGAGAGGTTCGGGCCATGACGCGGCGCTGTTCAGGACATAGCGGGTGAACACTGCCCAGGGGATGACGGCTGAAATCAGGATCAGCGCGACAGAGCCCGTGGTGACGCAGGCAAGATACAAATAGTCCATCGCGCGGCGATATGATCCGGCCATGTCCATTTCCTGTAAGAGGACGATTTCCCGTATGGCGTGACGTCAGGCGGACTGGATGCGCCCGATCATGTCCTGGTGTTTCGGGCCGTATTTGTTCCATACCGGCTTGATCGCGTTCTGGAATGGCGTCTTGTCGGCGATCTCGATGATCTCGCACCCGGCAGCTTTCGCTTTTTCCATCGCCTGCTGCTCGTAGGTGTTCCAGAGCCCGCGCTCTTCCAGCTGCGCCTCACGGGCGAGCTTCCTGATCAGCGTCTGGTCGTCGGCTGCCAGCGCGGACCAGGCGCGTTTCGAGAACACCAGCAGCTCGGGAACGATCAGGTGCTCGGTGAGCGAAAAGTGTTTCGCTGCGGTGTAGTGATTGCTGAAGACGTAGCTCGGGGGATTGTTCTCGGCGCCGTCGATGACGCCGGTCTGCAGCGCGCTGAACACCTGATCGTAGCCCATCGCGACACCGTTGCCGCCCAGCGCGTTCATCATGTCGATGAAGATCGGATTGCCGATGACGCGGAACTTGAGGCCCTTGATGTCGGCGATCGTCTTGATCGCGTGCTTGGTGTTGTAGAGGCTGCGTGCGCCGGAATTCATCCAGCATAACGCGACCAGTCCGGCATTCGGGCTTGCCGTAATCTTGTCCAGCAGCTCCTGGCCGATCGGGCCATCCATCATCCGCTCGGCATGCGCCATGTTCTTGAACAGGAAAGGCATGTTGACGACGTTGATGTCATCGACGATCGGGCCGATCGAGCCGGCGCTGACGCGCAGCATCTGGATCGCGCCGATCTGGGTCTGCTCAATGGTTTCCTTCTCGCCGCCGAGCTGCATCGAGGGGAACATCTGCAGCGACAGGCGGCCGTTGGTCGCCGCCGCCAGCTTCTTGCCGAGGTTTTCCGTCGCGACCACGGTCGGGTAGCCCGGCGGTTGTACGTCCGACGCCTTGAAGACCGCTTTCGACTGGGCGAGGGCGGTCTGCGCCGAGGTCGCAACCACCGCGCCAAGGCCAGCGCCGATCTTGATGACGTCGCGCCGGTTGAGCCCGGCACCGCGCTGCTGCGATCGATCTGTATGGTTCATGTCGTTCCTCCCAAAATTGCCTGGCCGGAGTCCGGCCGCGGTCATGCCGGCTGGCTTTGCGCGTCGAAGAACTCCGGATTGTGGTGCCGGGTGGCCGAGATGTCGGCCAGAAGCCGTTCGAGGTGTCTGGCCATCGCCGCTCCGGCGGATGCCGGGTCGCGCGCCTCGATCGCGGCCATCACGGCCTCATGCTCGGCGATGACCTCGGCCATCCGTCCACGCTGCGGCAAGGTGAGCCACCGGAAGCGGTCCACGTGAACCTTGACCTGCAGGATCAGCTTCCAGATGCCGGGATGTCCGGCAATTTCGGCGATGGCGGCGTGAAAGGCTTCGTCGGCCTGATGGAATGCTTCGCGATCGGCGGCCATCTCGGCCTCGCGCTGGCGTTCGAGGATCGCGTGCAGGCCGAGGATCTGGCTGGCGCTGGCGCGCTCGGTTGCCATGCGGGTCGTGGTTTCCTCCAGCGACCTGCGGACGATAATCGCCTCCGGAAGTGCGGCCAGCGGGATGCGCGACACGAAGATGCCGGATTGCGGGAAGATCTCGACCAGGCTCTCGTCCGACAGGCGCAGGATGGCTTCCCGCACCGGTGTCCGGCTGACGCCATATGCGCGCGCGATCTCTGCTTCGATGATCGGATCGCCGGGTCTGCGCTTCAGTGAGACCAGTTCAGCGCGCAGCTCAGCATAGATCCGCGCCGCCGCGGTTGCGGTCCGCGGACGACCGGTCCGCCGGTGGCCGGCGAGGTTGCGGAGCTCCGACTTTTTCGGCGAGCGGGCGGGCATTCTTGCTCCCAAAACTGATATATTAGTATATGAAGTTGCCATGGAAGGCAAACGAGCATCGGGAGGTCACATGACCGACTACCGCAAGCTGTTCGATCTCACCGGCAAGACCGCCGTGGTGCTGGGCGCCGCCTCGGGTATCGGCAAATCCTCGGCCGAAGCACTGGCGTCGCTTGGCGCACGCGTGCTGTGTGCCGATCGCACGCTCGAGTGCGCGGATGCGACCGCCGCGGCAATCCGGGAGCAGGGCGGAGCGGCGGCGGCCGCCAGTTGCGATGCTGCCGACCGTGCGGACGTCGATGCGCTGGCAGCGAAGGCGCTCGCGGAGTTTCAGCGCGTCGACATCGCCGTCACCACGCCGGGGCTGAATATCCGCAAGACCATCCTCGACTACACCGACGAGGACCTCGATCGCGTCATCAACCTCAACATCAAGGGCACGGTGTGGTTCTTCCAGGCCTTCGGCCGCATCATGGTCCAGCAACAGGGCGGCAGCCTCATTGCCTGCTCCTCGGTGCGCGCGGTGACGATCGAGCCGGGGCTTGCAGTCTATGGTTCGACCAAGGCGGCGATTGGGATGTTGGTCAAGGGCTTCGCGTCCGAGGTCGGGCGGTCCGGCGTCCGCGTCAACGCCATCGCGCCGAGCATTGCGGAGACCGCCTTGACCGGCCCGTTCAAGCAACGGCCCGACATCTACAATCTCTATGCCGGTCACACCGTATTCAATCGCTGGAGCAGCGCCGACGAGGTTGCCACCGCCGTGGCTTACCTTGCATCTGATGCGGCGAGCTATGTCAGCGGCAGCACGCTGTTCGTCGACGGCGGCTGGACCGCGGTCGATGGACCGCCGACGGGCCTCACGCAATTGGCGCAGTAGAGCGTGATGAAGTCAGGTTGAAGCGGTCTCGCGGTAGACTCTGTGCACCTCTCCCCGCTTGCGTCCACCGCCGTCATCGCCCGGTCAAGGTACGCCGCGGCCTCTCGGCTCAAGCACAGGCGTCTCTGGAATACTGGATCACCCGCATGCGCATGCGCGGGCGATGACACCGAGCAAGCTGAGCAATCACCCCGTCATCCGGAGGAGGAGCCCGCCAACGGCGGGCGTAAGGATGGCCTGCACGATTTCTGGATAATGGAAGAATGCCGCTGATTTGCCCGACGAGTCAAGTTGCCGTATCTGCCGGACAGCTGCCGGCTACTTTGCATGGGGTTGTTTTGGATATTTTGGCAGTGCGCCCCCGCGGCGGCAGGCTATCGCATCCGATCACGCTCCAGGTTGTGTCTACGACCTCGGTTCGGAGACAAAGCCAGCCTGGCCGCGTAGCTCCGACGTATCTGACGACGTCAGCAGTGCGATCAGGCGCCGCGCCTGCGATGCAGCCGATGCTTGCGTCGCAACGGCAGCCGTATACATGGTCGCGAGCCCGCATCCCGGCGGCAGGATGCCGGACAGCACGACGCCCTTGGTGCTGATGATCTCGGTCGATTGCGTGCAACCGATCGGCCGCCGGTCGCTCGACTTGGCCAGATGCCGCATGGCCGTTGCGCCGTTCGGAAAGACTTTCAGCCGATCGGCGACGGCATCGGCGATATCGAGTTGCGCCAGCACCTTGGCGACATGAATTCCGGCGGTTGATGCCTTGGTATCGGGCACGAAGATCGCGTCCGCAGCGAGCAACACCGCGCGCAGGCTGGCCGCGTCATCAGCGCGCGCTGGCGGATCGCTTGCGCGGACCGCAAGCGCCGTTTCAACGCGGCCGATGTCAGCGATCGAGCTTCGCAAAACCAGCCCTTCGTCGGCAAGCTTCGCGATCAGCGCAGCGGTCAGGATGACGATGTCGGTTGGAATGCCGGCACGCAGTCTGTCGGCCATGACGCCGACCGCGCCAAAATCGCCGGCAATGCCGAGGCCGGTTTTGGCTTCAAACGCCGGCGCAAGGCTGCGCACCAGGCCCTGCGCTGCGCCGCCGCTCAGGATGTTCAAGGTCTTCATTTGCACCTGTTCCGTCACCACGGTCTTGGCCGCTACGTGCCTATTCGGTCTTGTCGAGTCTTTTGACGACGTCTGTCCACTTCACGATATCGGCGCGCAGAAATTTGTCGAAGGCTTGCGGCGTCATGGTCATCGGCACCGCGCCCTGCGCGGCCCAAAACTTCTCGACCTCCGGCCGCCTGACCGCGGCATTCACGGCCGCGTTGAGTTTCTCGATGATCGGCTTCGGCGTACCTGCTGGGGCCATCAAGCCGAGCCAGATCGTCGCCTCATAGCCGGAGACGCCGGCCTCGATGACCGTGGGAACACTGGGCAGCACTGCGGAACGCGTCTTGCCGGTTGTTGCCAGCGCGCGGACCTGGTTTTCGGCAACATTCGGTGCCATCGCCGGAACGGCGTCGATCATCATCTGGACCTGGCCGCCGATGACGCCGCTGCGGGCCTCACCACTGTTGCGGTAGGGCACATGCACGATGTTGATCCCGGCCATGGCTTTGAACAATTCGCCTGCCATGTGATACGGCGTGCCCTGACCCGAGGAGGCGTAGTTCAGCTTTCCGGGCTCTGCCTTTGCAAGCGCGATGAACTCCTGCAGCGTCCTGGCCGGCACGGCGGGGTGGACCACGATCACCAGATCCGAAGTGTTCAGGGTTGCGATCGGCGTCAGGTCGCGCATCAGCTCATATTTGCGCTGGGGCACCAGCGATTCATTGGCGGTCTGGGTGTTTGACATCATCAGAAGGGTGTAGCCATCGGCCGGCGCCTTCGCGACCTCGAGCGTGCCGATCACGCCGCCGGCGCCGGTGCGGTTCTCCACCACGAAGGGCTGGCCGAGGTTTTCCTGCAAGATGCTGCCGATCTGGCGCGCAACGACATCGGCCGGACCGCCGGGACCAAACGGAACGATGATCCTAACCGGCCGCGCAGGATAATCCTCGGCGTCCGCATGTGAGCCTGACATCGACACGGTCAGCAATGCCGCGACACACATCAAGGCGTACCGAAAGTCCGCCATTGATCGTCTCCCCCAACTTTAGTCTTCTTTCTTGACCAGAAGTCTAGCTGCAACCTGAAGCATCTGTCGACGACAGACATCGTCTTCGCGCATCGGAACGAGGGCGGGAGGACGGTGTACTCAAACTTCGCCATCGCGTGCGGGGAATCAAATGAGGAAACATCCTGGGCTATCGCGCCGCGATCTGCTGAAGGGCGCCAGTGCCGTGCTGGCAGGGACCGCCTTTTCAACACGCGTGATGGCCGCCGCGCCAGCTGCGGAACCGGTGACGCCGGCGTTGATCGAGGCGGCGAAGAAAGAGGGGCAGGTCGTCTATTACACCTCGACCGATCTGCCGGTCGCGGAGAAATTGGCGAAAGCATTCGAGGCAAAATATGCCGGGATGACCGTGCGTGTCGAACGCACCGGCGCGGAGCGTGTGTTCCAGCGGGTCGGCCAGGAATACGCCAGCAACATTCATGCGGTCGACGTCGTCAATTCCTCCGACGCCGCGCATTTCATCGTGTGGAAGCGCGACGGTATTCTGGCGCCCTATGTCCCGGAGGAGGTCGCAAAATACTATCCGGACGAGCATCGCGATGCGGACGGGCAGTTCGCAAGCTTCCGGGTCTGGCTTTCGATCATTGCCTACAACACCAATCTGGTGAAGGCCGAGGAGGCGCCGAAGAGCTTCGCCGATCTGCTCGATCCGAAATGGAAGGGCAAGATCGTCAAGGGCCATCCCGGCTATAGCGGCACCATCATGACCGCGACCTATCAGATGCAGCGCGATCTCGGCTGGAGCTTCTTCGAGCAGCTCGCCAAGCAGAACATCATGCAGGTGCAGTCCTCGACCGATCCACCGAAGAAGCTCGACCTCGGCGAGCGCGCGGTGATGGCCGACGGCAACGAGTACAACATCTTTCAGATGAAGGAGATGGGCCGCCCGGTCGAGCCGGTCTACGCCACCGAAGGGTCGCCGATCATTGTCGGCCCCAACGGGATATTCAAGGATTGCCCCCATCCGAATGCGGCAAGGCTGTTTCAATCGTTCGCGCTTGGGCGCGAGGGGCAGCAGCTCAATGTCGAGATCGGCGGCCTCAGGTCGGTCCACGCGCAGGCCCACGAGAAGGCCGGGCGCACGCCGTTGAAGGACATCAAGACGATGAAGGACGACCCGGTGGCGGTGGAGAGGGAGGGAGAATCGATCAAGGCGCACTACACCCGGATCTTCCGCGTTTGACGGACGGAGTGGGCCGGTAGCCGAGCATTTCGGCGTTTGCTGCATGGCTTATGCGCGATTTTCGCCCGGACGGGGTCAATAATGCCCCTCGGCGGAGCGGATATTTGATGTTACCAATTTGGCATGAACCAGCATGCCAAGGTCGATATCCGCCATTCCACCTGTCCGCACGACTGCCCCTCGGCATGTGCGCTCGACGTCGAGGTGATCGAGGGCCGCTCGATCGGCCGGGTGCGCGGCTCGAAACAGCAGACCTATACGGCCGGCGTGGTCTGCGCCAAGGTCGCGCGTTACGCCGAGCGGATTCATCATGCCGAGCGGCTGATGCATCCGCTGCGCCGGACCGGCCCGAAGGGCTCCGGCCAATTCGCGCGGATTTCGTGGGACGAGGCGCTGGACGAGATCGCGGTGCGATTCGACGCTGCCGAGCGGGAGTTCGGCGCCGAGTCGGTCTGGCCCTATTACTACGCCGGCACCATGGGGCTCGTGATGCGCGACGGCCTCAACCGGTTGTCGCATGTGAAGAAATACTCGCGCTTCTATGGAACGATCTGCTCGACCATCGCGCGCATCGGCTTCGCCGCCGGGACCGGCAAGATCGCCGGCGTCGATCCGCGCGAGATGGGCGTCTCCGACCTCGTCGTGATCTGGGGCACCAATCCGGTAAACACCCAGGTCAACGTGATGACGCATGCAGCGCGCGCGCGGAAGGAGCGCGGCGCCAAGATTGCGGCGGTCGACGTTTACAACAACGAGACCATGAAGCAGGCGGATATCAAGATTCTGCTGCGGCCGGGAACCGATGGCGCCTTCGCCTGCGCCGTGATGCACGTGCTGTTCCGCGAGGGATTTGCCGATCGCGATTATCTCGCGCGCTATACCGATTGCCCCGGCGAGCTGGAGGCACATCTGAAGACCCGCACGCCGGAATGGGCATCAGCGATCTCGGGCGTGCCGGTCGAGGAGATCGAGGCATTCGCGCGGCTGGTCGGGACCACCAAGCGCTCGTTCTTCCGTCTTGGTTACGGGTTCACCCGCAGCCGCAACGGCGCCGCGCAGATGCATGCCGCGCTGTGCATTCCCGCGGTGACTGGTGCCTGGCAATATGAGGGCGGCGGTGCGTTCTTCAACAATGCGGGCATCTGGCGCTTCGACGAGTCCATTATTGAGGGCCACGATGCGATCGATCCCTCGACCCGCGTGCTCGATCAGTCGAAGATCGGCCGCATCCTGACCGGCGATGCCGAGGCGCTGCGCGGCGGCGGACCGGTCAAGGCGATGCTGATCCAGAACACCAATCCGATGACGGTGGCGCCCGAGCAGGCGCTGGTGCGGCAGGGATTTGCCCGCGAGGATCTGTTCGTCGCGGTGCATGAGCAGTTCATGACCGAGACGGCCCAGATGGCCGACATCGTGCTGCCGGCAACGATGTTCATGGAGCACGACGACCTCTACTATGGCGGCGGCCATCAGCACATCTCGGTCGGCGCGAAGCTGATCGATCCGCCCGGCGAGTGCCGCTCGAACCACGAGGTGCTGCAGGGGCTCGGCCGCAGGCTCAATGCCGTGCATCCTGGCTTCGATATGACGCCGCGCCAACTGATCGATGCGACGCTGAAGAAGAGCGGGCACGGCGATATCGACACGCTTGAGGCCGAGCTGTGGCGCGACCTGCAGCCCGATTTCCGCGCCTCGCACTATCTCGACGGCTTCGCCCATGCCGACAAGAAGTTCCACTTCAAGGTCGATTGGGGCAAGGTCCCGGTCGGCGCGGGCGGGCTGATGGGCGCGTGGGACAAGATGCCCTCACTGCCCGACCACTGGACCATCATCGAGGAGGCGGACGCGCAGCATCCGTTCCGGCTTGCGACGTCGCCGTCGCGCAGCTTCCTCAACACCAGCTTCAACGAAACGCCGTCGTCGCAGGCCCGCGAGGGCGCGCCGACCGTGATGATCCACCCTGATGATGCGGCCGCGCTGTCGATCGCCGACGGGGAGGCCGTGACGCTCGGCAACATGCGTGGCGAGACCACGCTGACCGCAAAACTGTTCGATGGCGTTCGCCGTGGCGTGCTGATCGCCGAGTCGATCCATCCGAACAAGTCTCACATCGGCGGGCGCGGCATCAACATGCTGACCGGGGCGGAGGCCGTCGCACCGCTTGGCGGCGCCGCGTTCCACGACAACAAGGTCTGGATCAGGAAGGCGTCCGCCGCCGCTTAAATCCTGCTTGCAGTCGGCGCCGATCCTGCCGCAAATGTGCGCTGACACCAGCGTACAGGCAAGAAAACAGGCAGGAAACATGACCGACAACAGCGTTCTTCTCGAGAAGCGCGGGCAGGCGTTCTGGATCACCATCAACCGCGCGGACAAGCGCAACGCGCTCAATGCCGGTGTGATCGCGGGCATCGCCAAGGGCTACCGCGAGGCGCATGACGACAAGGACGTGCGCGTCATCGTGCTGACGGGCGCGGGCGACAAGGCGTTCTGCGCCGGCGCCGATCTGCAGAATAGCGGCGCGGCATTCTCGATGGATTTCTCGCGCCCGAATGTCGACTACGCCGATTTGTTGCGGCTGTCGCAGAACGCGACCAAGCCCGCGATCGCGCGGGTCGGCGGCGTCTGCATGGCGGGCGGCATGGGGCTGCTGTGCATGACCGACATGGCGGTCGCCGGCGATCAGGTGATCTTCGGCCTGCCGGAGGTGAAGGTCGGCGTGTTTCCGATGCAGGTGCTGAGCCTGCTGCAATCGATCGCCCCCGCACGCCTCATCAACGAATGGGCGCTGACCGGCGAGCCGTTCGATGCCAAGACCGCGCAGGCCGCTGGTCTTCTCAACTACGTCGTGCCGGCAGCTGAGCTCGACGCCAAGGTCGATTGGCTGATCGGCCGCATCGTCGACAAGTCGCCGACGGCGATCCGTCGCGGCAAATACGCGATGCGGGCGATCGCATCGATGTCGTTCGACGAAAGCATCGCCTACACCGAAAGCCAGATCGCGCTGCTTGCGATGACCGAAGATGCCAAGGAAGGCCTCAAGGCGTTCGGCGAGAAGCGCAAGCCGACCTGGACCGGACGTTGATCGCAGGCTTCACCTCGCCCCGCGTGCGGGGAGAGGTCGGAGCGCATCGTTAGATGCGTTCCGGGTGAGGGGGAGTCTCCGCGAGCGCAGCTGGCACCATATCAGCGGAGGCAGCCCCTCACCCCAACCCTCTCCCCGTAAGAACGGGGCGAGGGAGCGCAGTCCCGTCGCGTTCGCTATTCGACTTGAATTGACTGCACATCAACCCGCGTTGGCCTTCAGGCCGGCGGCTTCGATGCCGGCCACGGCGCAGATCTCGTCATTGTCTGACGTGTCGCCGCTGACGCCGACGGCGCCGAGCAGGATGGCTCCGTCCATGATCAGCACGCCGCCGGGGACCGGCACCAGCCGGCCCTGCGCCAGCGTGTTCACGCTGTCGATGAAATAGGCCTGCTCCTGCGCGCGCTGATACAGCGCCCGCGATCCCATCCCGAGCGCCAGCGCACCATAGGCCTTGCCGTGGGCGATCTCGGCCCGCATCAGGCTGGTGCCGTCCTGCGCCGCCGTGACCTTCACCGCGCCGCGCGCGTCGAGGATGGTGACGACCAGCGGCTTGAACTTCTTCTCGACGCCCTTGGCGAGCGCGGCGTCCAGAATCTTGCGGGCAATGTCGAGAGTGAGCTCAGCCATGGGCCTTTTCCTTTGTCGGTAACAATCTGTCGGAATTCGATTTCGCACACTTCAGGCTCATCGCCAATACGCTGGCGACATGCAGCGGCGTGCGCCCGCTGCCGTCCTTGATCTGATGCCGGCAGGAGGTGCCGTCGGCCACGATCAGCGTGTCCTGATCGGTGCTGCGAACCGCCGGGAGCAGCGACAGCTCGGCCATCTCGATCGAGGCCTGATAGGTCTCCGCGCCATAGCCGAACGCGCCGGCCATGCCGCAGCAGCTCGACTCGATGGTCTTGACCTCAAGGCCCGGCACCAGGCTCAGCACTTTCTCCACCGGCTTGAACGCGCCGAAGGATTTTTGGTGGCAATGACCGTGCACGACGGCCTTGCCGGCGACGGCGCCGAGCGGCAGGGCGAGGCGTCCGGCCTCGGCCTCGCGCACCAAAAATTCCTCGAACAGCAGGGCGTGGGCGCTGACCGACTTCGCGGCTTCATCCGAACGCAACGACAGCAGCTCGTCGCGCAGGGTCAGAAGGCAGCTCGGCTCCAGGCCAATGATCGGCACGCCGCGCGCCGCGAACGGCGCGTAGGTCGCAACCAGCCGGTCGAGCTCGGCACGGGCCTGCTCCACCAGACCTGCCGACAGGAACGTGCGCCCGCAGCACGGCGGGCGGGCGCCATCCGACGGTTTGGGCAGATGCACGCGATAGCCGCCGGCGACCAGCACCTCGATTGCGGCGTCGAGATTTTCGCGTTCATAGCCGCGGTTGAACGTGTCGGCGAACAGCACCACCTCGCGTCCGTCGGACGGACCCAGCACCTCGGCGTCGGGCTGGAAGGTGTCGCGGCGAAACGCCGGCAGCGCTCGCTTCGCGCTGATGCCGGCGAGTGTCTCGAACAGCGCGCGCAACAGCGGGCTGCGATTGCGCCAGTTCGCGATCGGAGCAAAGCGCGAGGCGAGATCGACATAGCGCGGCAGGTAGCCGACCAGCCGGTCGCGCAGCGACAGGCCGTGCGTCACAGCGCGCGCCGCCAGCACCTCGATCTTCATCTTGGCCATGTCGACGCCGGTCGGGCATTCATGGCGGCACGCCTTGCAGGAGACGCAGAGCTTCAGCGTGTCCATCATCTCGTCGGAGGCGAGCGCGTCCGCGCCCAACTGGCCCGAGATCGCGAGCCGCAACGTATTGGCGCGGCCGCGGGTGACGTCCTTCTCGTTGCGCGTCGCCCGATAGGAGGGGCACATCACGCCGCCTTCGAGCTTGCGGCAGGCGCCGTTGTTGTTGCACATCTCGACGGCGCCCTGGAAACCGCCACCGGCGCCGGGATAGGCCGACCAGTCGAGCACCGTCTTCAATTCGCCGACGCGATAGTCCGGCGAGAAGCGAAACAGCGAGCGATCGTCCATCCTGGGCGGATCGACGATCTTGCCCGGGTTGAGCGTGTTGGTGGGATCGAAGCGCTGCTTGACCTCGCGGAAATCGGCCACGATGCGCGCGCCGAACATCGTCTCGTGGAATTCCGAGCGCACCAGGCCGTCGCCGTGTTCGCCGGAATGCGAGCCCTTGTATTCGCGCACCATCGCGAAGGCTTCCTCGGCAATGGCGCGCATTGCCTTGACGTCCTTCTCGAGCTTGAGATTGAGCACCGGGCGCACATGCAGACAGCCTTCGGAGGCATGCGCATACATCGTGCCGCGCGTGCCGTGCCTGGCAAACACAGCGTTGAGTCGCTCGGTGTAGTCGGCAAGATGCGGCAGCGGCACCGCGCAATCCTCGACGAACGAGACCGGCTTGCCCTCCTGCTTCATCGACATCATGACGTTGAGGCCGGCGGCGCGGAAATCGGCGATGCCGGATTGCAGCGCCGGCTCGACGATCTCGACCACGCCGCCCCATTTGCGCTGCGGCTTGTCCCAGCCGAAGCCGAGGTCGCCCATCAGCTCGCCGAGCTGCCTGAGGCGGACGAGGTTGTCGGCCTGATCTTCCTCGGCGAACTCGACCACCAGGATCGCGTCCGGGTCGCCGCGCACTGCCGCGGAAATGATCGGCTGGAACATTGCGATCTCGCGGCCGAGCGCGATCATGGTGCGATCGACCAGCTCGACTGCGATCGGCCGCAGCTTGACCAAGTGCTGGGCCGCGTCCATCGCCTCGTAGAAGCTGCCGAAATGGCAGACGCCGAGCGCCTTGTTGCGGATGACCGGCCACAGTTTCAGCTCGACCTGCGTCGTGAAGGCCAGCGTGCCTTCCGAGCCGACCAAAAGATGCGCCATGTTGTTCGGCGCGTTGCGCGGGACCAGCGCGTCGAGGTTATAGCCGCCGACGCGGCGCTGCACCTTGGGGAATTTGTCCGCGATCTCGGCCGCCTCGCGCTCGCCGAGATCGAGCATGTCGCGGAACAGCTTCGATCCGCTGTCGGCAGCATTGATCCGCGTCAGGTCGCGCGGCACCTCGCCGAAATGCAGCAGCGTACCGTCGGCGAGCGCCGCATCCATCGACAGCGTATTGTCGCGCATGGTGCCGTAGCGCAACGAGCGGCCGCCGCAGGAATTGTTGCCGGCCATGCCGCCGATCGTCGCGCGCGACGCGGTCGAGACGTCGACCGGAAACCACAGCCCATGCTTCTTTAGCTGACGGTTGAGATCGTCGAGCACGATGCCGGGCTCGACCACGCAAGTGCGGTTCTCGACGTCGAGCGAAATGATCCGGTTCAGGTGTTTGGACAGGTCGACCACGATGCCGTCATTGACGGTCTGGCCGCATTGCGAGGTGCCGCCGCCGCGCGGGGTCACGATCCGCCCGTCGTCTCGGACGATCGCCAGCGTCCGCAGCGCCTCGTCGACGGTGCGCGGCACCACCACGCCGGCCGGCATGATCTGGTAGAACGAGGCGTCGGTCGCGTAGCGGCCGCGGTTGAAGGCATCGAAAAACACGTCGCCGGTCAGATCGGACCGCAGGCGCTGTTCGAGCGATGAGGCGTTCTTCATCCCAGATCCGATGTGATCCGCGGCGCAACCCATATTGCCCGGGAATTATTCATTCGATTGAGCCGAGAATTACATTATGAATTCAAAATGAGCAACTAGCTGCCTTGAGGTGGCGCCTCTTGGGCGCTGTCCGGTCCCTCAGCGAGGTGCTCGATGGCGGCGCTCCGCTTGTTGCGCAGATGGGCGAACAGGATATCGCTGAGTTCGCTTCCGGCGCGGCGGCGCAGCGCATCGAGGATCGCCTCGTGCTCGCGCATTGCCTCGGCCCAGCGTTGCCGCTTGCGGGCGAAATTGGCGGAGTAGCGCACGCGGCGGATCCGGCCCGCGAAGTTGGCGTAGGTCGTCGTCAGCGTCTCGTTGCGCGCGGCCGCGACGATGCTCTCGTGGATCTGCTGGTTGGTCTGGAAATAGCCGTGCATGTCGCGGTGCAGATAGTGGCCGTACATTTCGTAGTGCAGCCGCTCGATCGCAGCAATTTCCTCATCCGTGATGGCCTCGCATGCCAGCCGTCCGGCCAGGCTCTCAAGCCCGGCCATGACGTCGAACAGTTCCGCGAGGTCGCGCTGGCTGAGCTGGCGCACCCGCGCGCCGCGGTTGGGCAAGAGTTCGATCAGACCTTCGGCGGCCAGCACCTTGAGCGCCTCGCGCAGCGGCGTCCTGGAGATCCCCAGCATCTCGCACAGCTGGCGTTCGGGAACGCGGGCGCCCTCGGGAATGTTGCCTTCCACCACATAGTCGCGCAGCCGCAGCAGGACCTCGCCGTGAAGCGAGATCTCCTGGCGGTCGCTGCCGTTGCCTGCGGCTGGCTGGGTGATCGGAACCCCGGTCTCGGGAATCGCAGATTTCATATTCTCAACAATAATTTGCCGGCGCGGTCGCGTCGATCTCCACAATCGAATACCAAATTTGGATTGAAAATACAAAAAATGAATGCAAAATAGCCAGCCAAGGAGCCGAAATCCGGCGATTGGGAGGTTCTCATGCATCAAGGACGCCATTTTCTGCAGATTCCGGGGCCGAGCCCCGTTCCGGATCGCATTCTGCGCGCGATGGACATGCCGGTCATCGACCACCGGAGCGCGGAGTTCGCCGAGCTTGGCCGCACCGTGCTCGAGGGAAGCGGCAAGATCTTCCAGACCGCGGGCCCTGTGGTGATCTTCCCGTCGTCGGGCACCGGCGCCTGGGAAGCCGCGATCGTCAACACGTTGTCGCCCGGCGACAAGGTCCTGATGATCGAGACCGGCCACTTCGCCACCCTGTGGCGGCAGCTCGCCGGCCGTTTCGGCATCGAGGTCGACTTCATTGCCGGCGATTGGCGGCGCGGCGCCGACCCCGCGTTGATCGAGGCAAGGCTTGCCGAGGACACTGCGCACGGCATCAAGGCGGTGATGGTCGTCCACAATGAGACCTCGACCGGGGCGACCAGCCGGATCGCCGACATCCGTGCCGCCATCGATCGCACCGCGCATCCGGCGCTCTTGATGGTCGACACCATTTCCTCCCTCGGCTCGGTCGATTACCGGCACGACGAGTGGAAGGTCGATGTCAGTGTCAGCTGCTCGCAGAAGGGTTTTATGCTGCCGCCCGGTCTCGGCTTCAACGGCATTTCGGAAAAGGCCCGCGCCGCGTCGCGCACCAACAAGATGCCGCGCTCCTATTTCGATTGGGAGGAAATGCTGAAGCCGAACGCCAAGGGCTTCTTCCCCTATACACCGGCGACGAACCTGCTTTACGGGCTGCGCGAGGCGATCGCGATGCTGCTGGAAGAGGGGCTCGACAACGTGTTCGCCCGCCATCGGCGGCTCGCTGCCGCCACACGTGCCGCCGTCAATCAATGGGGGCTCGAGAATCTCTGCCAGGAGCCTTCGGAATTCTCGCCGGTGCTGACCGCGGTGATGATGCCGCCCGGCCATGATGCCGATCAGTTCCGCAAGGCCGTGCTCGACAATTTCAACATGTCGCTCGGTGCCGGCCTGTCGAAGGTTGCCGGCAAGGTGTTCCGCATCGGTCATCTCGGCGAGTGCAACGAGCTGACCTTGCTGGGCGCGCTCACCGGCGTCGAGATGGGGCTGTCGGTTGCCGGCGTGCCGCATCGCTCGGGCGGCGTCGAGGCGGCGATGCGGCTGCTCGAGCAGCGCGATCAACGCAACGCGTCGTCGCATCTGAAGGTGATCAGCACATAAGTGCCGACCAACGGCATCCCGCACGCCAACGGCTCAGAAAAATCGCGGATCAGGGAAGGGGAGGGATATGAGGCTTCGGTTCAAGGCCACCCATGTCGTGTTGGCCATGCTCTGCGTGATGTATTTCATCACCTATGTCGACCGCGTCAACATCGGCACCGCGGCCAGCGAGATCCAGCAGGAGCTTGGTCTGTCCAACACCGAGCTCGGTCTGGTGTTCTCGGCCTTCGCCTATCCGTATCTGCTGTTCCAGGTGATCGGCGGCTGGGTCGGCGATCGCTTCGGGCCGCGCCAGACCTTGTTCTGGTGCGGCATGATCTGGGCTGCGGCCACCATCATGACCGGCTTTGTCCATGGTCTCGCAGCGCTGTTCATCGCGCGCTTCGCGCTGGGGTTCGGCGAAGGCGCGACGTTCCCGACCGCGACGCGCGCCATGCAGTACTGGACGCCCGCGAACCGCCGCGGTTTCGCGCAAGGCCTGACACACGCGTTTGCGCGGCTCGGCAACGCGGTGACCCCGCCGGTGGTCGCGCTTTTGATCCTCTGGCTGACATGGCGCGGTGCATTCGTGGTGCTCGGTGTCGTCAGTCTGATCTGGGGTATTGCGTGGGTCTGGTACTTCCGCAACGAGCCGGGCGACCATGGCTCCATCACCGCGGCCGAGCTTGCGACGTTGCCGCCGCGGCCGCAGGGCGAGCGGCCGAAGGTGCCCTGGGGACCGCTGTTGCAGCGGATGTGGCCGGTGACGCTGACATATTTCTGCTACGGTTGGTGCCTGTGGCTCTACCTCAACTGGCTGCCGCTGTTCTTCAAGAACAACTATAGCCTCGATCTGAAGAACTCGGCGCTGTTCGCATCCGGCGTGTTCTTTGCCGGCGTCGTTGGCGACAGCATCGGCGGCGTCATCTCCGATCGCATCCTCGAGCGCACAGGCAATGTGCGGCTGGCGCGGCTCAGCGTGACGATCGTGGGATTCGCCGGCGCGCTGCTCTCGCTGATGCCGATCCTGTTCGTTCACGACATCACGGTGGTCGCGCTCTGCCTGTCGGCCGGCTTCTTCTGCGCCGAGCTCGTGATCGGCCCGATGTGGTCGATCCCGATGGACATCGCGGCGAAATATTCCGGCACCGCCGCTGGGATCATGAACAGCGGTTCGGCGTTCGCGGCCATCGTCTCGCCGCTGGTTGCCGGTTTCGTCATCGACGCCACCGGAAACTGGTACCTGCCTTTCCTGATGTCGATGGGGCTGCTGCTGCTTGGTGGTTTCTCGGCGTTCCTGATGCACCCCGAGCGCCCCTTCGAGGAGGCGAGCGAACTGGCGGTGCAGGGGAAGGTGGTGGCCGCCGAATGAGAGGCTGCCGGCCTCGGGGAGCGCTGTCAGATATGCATGACGGCCCCCCGCCGGGCCTAGGACAAACCCGGCGAATAGTGATATGCGAGCGGCTTACCAAGACCGAGGCAAGACCGGGAAAGACGCTCATGACCGTGCACACTGGAAGGCATTTTCTGCAGATTCCGGGACCGACCAACGTGCCGGACCGGGTGCTGCGGGCGATGGACATGCCGACCATGGACCATCGCGGTGCCGAATTCGCCGAGATCGGCTTTGCCGTGCTTTCTGCGATGCAGCGTGTGTTCCGCACCAAGCAGCCCGTGATCATCTATCCGTCGTCGGGGACCGGCGCCTGGGAAGCCGCGATCGTCAACACGCTGCAGCCGGGCGACAAGGTCCTGATGTGCGAGACCGGCCAGTTCGCGGTGCTGTGGCACGGCATCGCCGACAAGTTCAAGCTCGACGTCGATTTCATTCCGGGCGACTGGCGCCACGGCGCCGACCTTGAACAGATCGAGGCCAGATTGTCTGCCGACAAGGCGCACAAGATCAAGGCCGTCTGCGTGGTCCATAACGAGACCTCGACCGCCTGCGTCACCTATCCGCGCGACGTCCGCAAGATCCTCGACACTTTGAAGCATCCGGCGCTCTTGATGGTCGACACCATCTCCGGCCTCGGCTCGCTGGAATATGAGCATGACGCCTGGGGCATCGACGTCTCGATCGCCGGCTCCCAGAAGGGGCTGATGCTGCCGCCCGGCCTCGGCTTCAACGCCGTGTCGGAGAAGGCGCTTGCCGTGGCCAAGGCCAATCCGGGGATGCGCTCCTATTGGGATTGGCAGGAGGTCATCAACATCAACAAGGCCGGCACCTGGCCGTATACGCCCGCGACCAACCTGCTGTTCGGCCTGCGGGAGGCCGTGAAGATGCTGGGGGAGGAGGGGCTGGACAACGTCTTCGCCCGCCACAAGCGCCACAGCGAAGCGACGCGCGCCGCCATCAAGGTCTGGGGGCTGGAGACGCAGTGCCAGGAGCAGGGCGCGCATTCGCCGGCGCTGACCGCGGTGCGCGTGCCTGACGGCCACGACGCCGATCACTTCCGCAAGGTCGTGCTCGAGAATTTCGACATGTCGCTCGGCACCGGCCTCAACAAGGTCAAGGGTAAGGTGTTCCGGATCGGGCATATCGGTCACTTCAACGACCTGATGCTGATGGGTACGCTGTCCGGCGTCGAGATGGGTCTTGATCTGGCCAAGGTGCCGCATCGCAGCGGCGGAGTGCTGGCGGCGATGGACGTTCTGAAGGGGCGTGACGCCTTGCAGGCATCGAAAGCCGTTGCTTGAGTAGGCCGGCCTGAAACCTTATCGCAAAGAACAGAAAGAGCGAGACATGAACGCGCCTGTCGCACCGACCGAAGACCTGATCTACTCCGTCGCGGACGGGATCGCGCGCATCACCTTCAACCGGCCGCAGGCCCGCAACGCGCTGACCTTTGCGATGTATGAGCAGATGGCCTCGATCTGCGAGAACATCAATCAGGACCACTCCATCAAGGCGCTGATCCTGACCGGTGCGGGCGAGAAGGCGTTCGCCTCGGGCACCGACATCTCGCAGTTCCGGGCGTTCAAGACCGCGCAGGATGCGCTGGATTATGAGGCGCGGATCGACCGCGTGCTGGGTACGCTCGAACAGTGCCGTGTGCCCGTCATCGCGGCGATTGCCGGCGCGTGCACCGGCGGCGGCGCCGGCATCGCCGCATGCTGCGATATCCGCATCGGCACCGAGGCGACCCGGATCGGCTTCCCGATCGCGCGCACGCTCGGCAACTGCCTCTCGATGTCCAACATCTCGCGGCTGGTCTCGTTGATCGGCCCGGCGCGGACCAAGGATCTGATCTTCAAGGCGCGCCTGGTCGAGGCGCCCGAAGCACTGGCGCTCGGGCTGTTGAACGAAGTCGTCCCCGACGTGGAAACCTTGCAGCGCCGCGCCACCGAGACCGCGCAGCTCGTCGCCGGCCATGCGCCGATCACGTTAGAGGTGACCAAGGAAGCGGTGCGCCGCATCCGCCGCACGCTGTCGCGCGACGAAGGCGAAGACCTGATCCTGCGCGCCTACATGAGCGAGGATTTCCGCGAGGGCATGGACGCCTTCCTCAATAAGCGGACGCCGAACTTCAAGGGCAAGTAAAGTGGCGATTGCGGCGACTTAGGACCGCAGGCTGGCTGAACCGAGTTCTCCGTCGTCATTCCGGGGCGTGCGAAGCACGAGCCCGGAATCCATTGGGCCGCATCACGTGTAGTCAAATGGATTCCGGGCTCTCGCTTCGCGAGCCCCGGAATGACGGAGGACTGAGCGGGCGCGCCCCCTACATCTGAGTTGCCCGACGGCGCAAGCCCCCTTTGCAAAAATATTTCGGTTTATCGTAACGGAAACTCAGTGTATGGTTGCCCTGTCTCACCCGACCGAGGGGCGGGTCGCGATCGTCACGAAACGCGGTGTGGGATGCGGTGGACGCTGATGGCGCAACTGACGAGTGCGCATGAGGCGGACGGCGAAGTCGTGTGGTCCTGACGCCCTAGCGGCAGGTGTCCTCTCGCAAGATGCAACGCGTGTTGCGAGGGCGGTGACAAGCAAGCCCAGTCTCACCGGGGAGAGCACGAAGTAAGCCGTAACCCATCGCGCAGGGAAAGCCGGAGTTCCCGGTTACACCTGTGGTCCTACCTCCCGTGCTTCCTGTTGCACGGGACCCATGGGTGCGATCGGCACCCGGCTTTCCCTGCGCCCTCTGTTCGAGAGAGGGCGGAACGAGAAGCAAGGCTCGGGCAAATCATGTCGCGAGAAGGCATATGCGCGACTCGCAGATCGCTCCACAAATTCGGTGTCGTCCCGGGCAAGCGAAGCGCGACCCGGGACCCATTACCACCGAACGTCATTGTTGCATAGCGCTGGAGCCACAACTCGCTTCAACAACGAACGCCTGTGGTTATGGGTCCCTGCTTTCGCAGGGACGACAGCGAACAAGCGGCGCGCCTTTGGCCCCTAACAGAAAATGATGCCGCTACCTCATTCCAAAGTCATAGGTCATGCGGCAGTTCGGCGGCTTGAACTCACCTGCATTCTCGGCACAATGACACGAACCCGCCACCTCGACGGTTTTGCGAAGCCGAACAAATAGATAAGGAAGAAACACGTGGGACTGATTGTGAAAACCACGGCGGCCATCGCGGCGCTGCTGCTGAGCGCGCCGGCGTTCGCCGGCTGGGAGCCGAGCAAGCCGGTCGAGATCGTGGTTGCGGCGGGCGCCGGCGGTGCCTCCGACCAGATGGCGCGCATGATGCAGGCGGCGATCCAGAAGAACAATCTGATGAAGCAGCCGGTGGTGGTGTCGCTGAAGGGCGGCGCGTCGGGTGCGGAAGCGCTGATGTACATGAAGTCCAGCGAGGGCGATCCCAACAAGGTGCTGATCGCCTATTCGCTGATCTACATGCTGCCGCTCTCGGCCAAGATTCCCTTCAACTGGCGCGACCTGACGCCGGTGTCGGTGATCGCGCTCGACCAGTTCGTGTTGTGGGACAATGCGTCGGGCCCCAAGACCGTCAAGGACTTCATTGCGGCCGCGAAGGCGGCGAGCGCGCCGTTCAAGATGGGCGGCACGGGCTCCAAGCGCGAAGATCACGTGCTGACCGTCTTCATGGAGCAGAAGACCGGCGCAAAATTCTCCTACCTGCCGTACAAGTCCGGCGGCGAGGCCGCGACCCAGCTGGTCGGCGGCCATACCGAATCCAACGTCAACAATCCGAGCGAGAACCTCGAGGTCTGGCGCGCCGGACAGGTTCGCGCGCTCTGCGTGTTCGACAAGGAGCGGATCTCCTACAAGACCAAGGTGACCGACACGCAATCCTGGAACGATATCCCGACCTGCAAGGAAGAGGGGCTGGACGTGCAGTATCTGATGCTGCGCGCGATGTTCCTGCCGGGCAAGGTCACGCAGGAGCAGCAGGCATTCTATGCCGACCTGTTCCAGAAGGTGACGCAGACGGCGGAATACAAGGACTATATGGAGAAGCAGGCCTTGAAGCCGATCTTCCTCACCGGCAAGGATATGGTCGAGTTCCTCGAGGATGACGACAAGCTCAATGCCTCGCTGATGAACGCGGCAGGCTTTGTCGCGAAATAGCGGTCGCGGTTTGCTTACCTTCGGGCCGGAATTGGCTTGCAAGCGGCAGCGGCGCAGTGATTATTGCGCCGCAGTATGGCCGAACGTCCGGCGAGCCCCATCGGGCTGGGTCACCCCTCCGTCGCCGTTGCGGGACCGTGAGGAGCGATCATGACCAAAGCCGTTCTCGGCATCATCGGCGGATCCGGCATCTACGATCTGCCGGGCCTGGAAAGCGTCCGCGAGGAAGCCATCGCGAGCCCGTGGGGCGAGCCGTCGGCGCCGCTGCGCCGCGGCGAGATGGCGGGATTGCCGATCGTGTTCCTGCCGCGACACGGCCAGGGACACGCGCTGTCGCCGTCCGACATCAACTATCGCGCCAATATCGATGTGCTGAAGCGGGCAGGGGTCACCGATCTGGTGGCGCTGTCGGCGTGCGGCTCCTTCAAGGAAGAGCTGCCGCCGGGCACCTTTGTGCTGGTCGACCAGTTCGTCGATCGCACCCACAAGCGCGAGAGCTCGTTCTTCGGCAAGGGCTGCGTCGCGCATGTCTCGATGGCGCATCCGGTGTCGCCGCTGCTGGTGAAGCATCTCGCCGCCGCTGCCGAGGCCGAGCGCATCGCGTTCGCGCGCGGCGGCACCTATCTCTGCATGGAGGGGCCGCAATTCTCCTCGCTCGCCGAAAGCCTGACCTACAAGGCGCAGGGCTATTCGGTGATCGGCATGACCAACATGCCGGAAGCCAAGCTCGCCCGCGAGGCCGAGATCTGCTACGCCAGCGTGGCGATGGTCACCGACTTCGACTGCTGGCATCCAGCCCATGATGCCGTGACGGTGCAGGATATCATCCGCGTGCTGAATTCGAACGCCGAGAAGGCCAAGGCGCTGGTCGCGCGTCTGGCGCGGGATTTTCCGCGCGAGCACGAGCCGTGTCCGATCCGTTCGGATCGCGCGCTGGACACCGCGCTGATCACCGCGCCCACCGCGCGTGATCCGCAGCTGCTTGCGAAGCTCGATGCCGTTGCTGGAAGGGTGCTACGCGCATGAAAGTCGACGGACGCCATTTTCGCAGCATTTGGCTCGAGCCTGACGGCTGGTCTGTCGGCGCGATCGATCAGCGTCGGCTGCCGCATGAGTTCATTGTTGCGAGGATCACGAGCGCGGATGACGCCGGCGAGGCCATCAGCTCGATGCTGGTGCGCGGCGCGCCGCTGATCGGCGCGACCGCCGCCTACGGCATGGCGCTTGCGATGCGCGCCGATTCCTCCGATGCGGCGCTCGACCGGGCCGGCAAGATGCTGGCTGCGACCCGGCCGACCGCGATCAATCTGAAGTGGGCGATCGACGAGATGCAACGCGCGCTCGCGCCGCTCGCCGCGTCGACCCGGGCGGAAGCTGCCTATGCGCGCGCCCGCGAGATCGCCGATGAGGACGTCGAGATCAACCGCGAGATCGGCCGCCACGGGCTCGGCCTGATCGAAAAAATCGCCGCGACCAAGAAGCCGGGCGAGCCGGTGAACGTGCTGACGCATTGCAATGCCGGCTGGCTTGCAACTGTCGATTGGGGAACGGCGACGTCACCGATCTACCAGGCGCATGATCGCGGCATTGCGATCCATGTCTGGGTCGACGAGACGCGTCCGCGCAATCAGGGCGCTTCGCTCACCGCGTGGGAACTCGGTCATCACGGTGTGCCGCACACCGTGATTCCCGACAACACCGGCGGCCATCTGATGCAGCACCGCATGGTCGACCTTGCGATCGTCGGGACCGACCGCGTCGCCGCCAATGGCGACGTCTGCAACAAGATCGGGACCTATCTGAAAGCGCTCGCCGCGCATGACAACGACGTGCCGTTCTACGTTGCGCTGCCGTCGCCGACCATCGACTTTAGTATCGACGATGGCGTCAGGCAGATTCCGATCGAGCAGCGCGCTGCCAGCGAGGTGACGCACCTCACCGGGCGCACGGCGGACGGACGGATCGAGACCGTGCGCGTGGTTCCGGACGGCTCTTCCGTCGCCAATTTCGGCTTCGACGTCACGCCGGCGCGGCTGGTGACGGGATTGATCACCGAGCGCGGTGTGCTCGGCGCTGACCGTGCTGCGCTTGCGAGCGCCTTTCCCGAACGTTCCGGTGTTAGCTGAAGGCTGCATTGACGGTGATTGGATCAGCACGCTATCCCAATCGTTGCCCTCGCAACCCAGACCGTCCAGTCCATGTCCAATACCGAACTTGAGATCGTCGTCGACGATCCGACCGCGCCTGAAGAGAATTCGCCCGCCGTCGTCAGCACCGGCGTCGTCGACGTCGTCGTCTCGCTGCTGCTGCTCGCGCTCGCATTGGTGCTCGGCTGGGACAATTGGCGCACCGGCGCATCGTGGGATTCGACCGGGCCGCAGCCCGGCTATTTTCCGTTCTATCTCTCGGTGATTCTCGGCGCCGTCAGCCTCTATGGTCTGGGCGCCGCCTTCGCCTCGCGCCGGGAAGCTGCCGAGACCTTTGTTACTCGCGCCCAGTTTCGCCGGGTGATGGCGGTGTTCGTGCCGACATTCCTGTTCTGCCTCGCCACCCAATATCTCGGCCTCTATGTTGCGAGCTTTCTCTTGATCGCGGGCTTCATGCGCCTCGTCGGCAAGATCGCGCTATGGAAGTCGCTGCTCACCGCCTTCGTCTTCACCGCCGCGATGTTCGTGACCTTCGACATCGCATTCGACGTCATCATGCCGAAGGGCCCGCTCGAAGCGGCTCTCGGCCGCTAGCTAGCCGACAGGATTTCGAACCATGGAAGCCTTCGGTCTCCTGCTGCACGGCTTCGCCGTCCTGCTGACGTGGAAGACGCTGCTGTTGATGATGGTCGGCCTCGTGCTCGGCATCTTCGTCGGCGTGCTGCCCGGGCTTGGCGGTCCGAACGGCGTCGCGATCCTGCTGCCGCTGACCTTCACGATGGATCCGACGTCCGCCATCGTGATGCTGTCCTGTATCTATTGGGGTGCACTGTTCGGCGGCGCCATCACCTCGATCCTGTTCAACATCCCCGGCGAAGCCTGGTCGGTCGCGACCACGTTCGACGGCTATCCGATGGCGCAGCAGGGCAGGGCGGCCGAAGCGCTGACCGCCGCGTTCACCTCGTCCTTCATCGGCTCGCTGGTCGCGGTGCTGCTGATCACCTTCCTGGCGCCGATGATCTCGTCGTTCGCGCTGAAGTTCGGCCCGCCGGAATTCTTCGCCGTCTATCTGCTGACGTTCTGCTCGTTCGTAGGCCTCGGCCGCGAAGCCAAGCACAAGACCGTGATCTCGATGTCGCTCGGGCTGCTGCTTGCCGGCGTCGGCATGGATACGGTGTCCGGGCAGCTGCGCATGACGTTTGGCTCCGCCGAGCTGCTGCGCGGCATCAACTTCCTCGTCGCTGTCATCGGCCTGTTCGGCATCAGCGAGATCCTGCTCACGATGGAGGAGCGCCTGGCGCTGCGTGGGCACGCCGCCAGTATCAGCCTGCGCGTCGTGCTCTCGGTGTGGAAGGACCTGCCGAAATACTGGGTGACGCTGTTGCGTTCGTCCGTGATCGGCTGCTGGCTCGGGATCACGCCGGGCGGTGCGATCGCGGCGTCCTTCATGGGCTACAATCTCGCCAAGCGTTTCGCCAAGGATCAGGAAAGCTTTGGCAAGGGCCGTATCGAGGGCGTGTTCGCGCCGGAGACCGCCGCCCACGCCTCGGGCACGGCGGCGTTGTTGCCGATGCTCGCGCTCGGCATTCCCGGTTCGGGTACCGCGGCGATCCTGCTTGGCGGCCTGATGGTGTGGGGCCTCAACCCCGGGCCGCTGCTGTTCGTCGAGCACAAGGATTTCGTCTGGGGCCTGATCGCCTCGATGTATCTTGGCAACGTCGTGGGCCTGGTGCTGGTGCTGACCACCGTGCCGATCTTCGCCTCGATCCTGCGGGTGCCGTTCGCGGCTGTCGCGCCGATGATCGTGGTGTCCTGCGTGATCGGCGCCTATGCGATCCAGAATGCGATGTTCGATATCTGGCTGATGCTGGGCTTCGGCGTCGTCGGCTACGTCTTCAAGAAGATCGGCATCCCGCTTGCGCCATTCACGCTCGCATTGGTGCTCGGCAGCCGCGCCGAGGACGCGTTCCGGCTCTCGATGATCGGCTCCGGCGGCGACATGAAGGTGTTCTGGTCGAACGGCCTGGTCGGCACCATCACGACATTGGCGATCGTGCTGCTGTTCTGGCCGGTGATCGATCGGGGCTTTGCCGGCGTCGCGCGTCTGGTGCGGCCGGCAAAGGCGTGAAGCGTCAGACGACCTTGCGCTGCCTGAGCTCGGCGATCTCGTCCTTGCCGAAGCCGAACTCGGCCAGCACTTCCTCGGTCTGCTCGCCGAACTCCGGCGGGCGCGCCGCCATCTTGCTCGGTGTCCGCGACAGCGTGACGGGCTGGCTGACCAGCTGGATCTGCCGGTTCTCGTCATTGGGGACGTGCTGGGCCATGCCGAGGTGCTTGACCTGGGCGTCCTCGAACATCTGGTCGATCGAGTAGATCGGCCCGCATGGCACGCCGGCGGCGTTCAGCTCCTGCACCCAGGTCTCGGTCGACTTCTTTTCTGTCAGCGCGTTGATTCGTGCATTCAGCGCGTCGCGGTTCTTCGAGCGCGCCGGTGCGGTCGCGTAGTCGGGGTCGGTGACCAGATCGGGCGCGCCGATCGCCTGGGCGCAGCGCTCCCAGATCCGCCCGCCTGTCGTGGCGATGTTGATGTAGCCGTCGGTGGTCTTGAACACACCGGTCGGGATCGAGGTCGGATGGTTGTTGCCGGCCTGCTTGGCGACTTCCTTTTCCATCAGCCAGCGCGCCGCCTGGAAATCCAGCATGAAGATCTGCGCCTGCAGCAGCGAGGTCTGCACCCATTGGCCTTCGCCGGACACGTCGCGTTCCAGCAGCGCGGTGAGGATGCCGATCGCGCAGAACAGCCCCGCGGTGAGGTCGGCCACGGGAATGCCGACCCGCATCGGGCCGGCGCCGGGCGCGCCGGTCACCGACATCAGGCCGCCCATGCCCTGCGCGATCTGATCGAAGCCCGGCCGCTTGTGATAGGGCCCGTCCTGGCCGAACCCGGAGATGCTGCCGTAGACGATCCGCGGATTGATCTTGCGCACGCTCTCGTAGTCGATGCCGAGCTTGGCCTTCACGTCCGGCCGGAAGTTCTCGACGATGACGTCGGCCTGCTCGGCGAGGCGCTTGAACACTTCGAGCCCCTTGGGGTCTTTCAGGTTCAGCGTCATGGCGCGCTTGTTGCGATGCAGGTTCTGGAAGTCCGACCCGCCGCGGGGGCCGCCCGGCTGCTCGCCGCCGCCGTCTTCCAGCAGCGCGTCGATCTTGATGACGTTGGCACCCCAATCGGCGAGCTGGCGCACGCAGGTCGGCCCCGACCGGACCCGGGTCAAATCCAGCACGGTGAACCGGGACAGGGCTTGGGATGCGCGGGGAAAGGGCATTGAGACACCTCTTGTTTGGCGGGCCGCTCTGGGGCTACTGCCTATCTGCCATAGACAATTTGGCTGACCTTTCCAACTGTTACCCGGACAACAAACCGGGCTGGAAGCAAACAGGCATGGTTCCGTGGAGATCGGCCTCCGCCTCGGCTGTCGTTCAGGTTTCCCCGCACCTGCTTACAGGCCCCGCCATCCGCCAACCCTCGACAATCACTGCGCCGGCTGCTAGCCCGTCGCCATCCGAGTGAGTTTTTGCCCTTATGGAAGAGGCACTTGAGGCGCATCGAGGCGATGGACCGAAAGCGGGCATGGCGGTGAAAAAGGGTCCATCCCATCTGCTCGGTAATTCGGCATGGAACGCGACGGCGTTCGCGGTCGCGGTTCTGCTCAACCTTGCGATTCTCCCGTTCGTGATCTTTCGCCTCGGCCTTGCCGCCTTCGGGGTTGCGGGTCTGGTGACTGCCTGCGTCGCGCCTGCGCTGATGTTCAGCAATGCGCTTGGCCTCTCGACGGCGCGCGAACTCGCGCAAAGGCTGGAACCGTCCGATCGCGACGAGGCACGGCGTTTCTTTGCGACCGCCCTTGCGCTCGCGATCGCCGTGGGCAGCCTGATCTCGGCATTGCTCATCCTTGCCGGACCGCCGCTCGCGCGATTGGGATTTCACCTGGGTGGTCCGGCGTCCGACGATCTCGGGCTTGCCTTTGCATTGGCTGGTGCCGGCTGGCTGTTGCAGTGCCTGTTTGCGGTCTTTCTCTCGCTGTTCACGGCGCGCCAGGATTATCGGCGGATCGCGTCGATCAGCATCACCGGCACGGTGGTGACGACGATGTCGATGCTGCTGCTGATCCCATATGCGCCGCGCGCCTCGACCTTCCTCGGCTGTCAGGCCCTGGGCTTTGCGACGAATCTCCTGATGGCGTCCGCCTGGTCGCGGCATGCGATCAGCGACTGGCTGGCACGGCCTGCGCTCGATCGCAGCGCGCTGCGTGCACTCGTGAAACTTGGCGGCTGGCAGGTTGCGGCGCAAAGCGGCGCGCTGTTTGCCGGTCAGGCGGACCGCTATCTGCTCGGTGCGCTGCTGCAGCCGCAATTCGTCGGCTTCTACAGCGTCGCGCAGCGGCTGGAGGAGGCGGTCTATATCGGCGTGCTGAAGATCGGCGAGATATTGTTCCCGTTCTTCAGCACGCTGCAGAAAGAGGATGACGATCGCAAGGTCGACCTCCTGCTTCGCTCCTCCTGGATCCTCAACGTGCTTGCCGCCAGCGCGCTTGGCGGCCTGATCCCGGTTGCCGGCGCGCTGCTGTATCGATGGACTGGCGCCGAGGTCGCCGCCGAGGCGCAACTGGTGCTGGTGGTGCTTGCGATCAGCGGGATATTGGGGTCGAGCGCCAACGTGTTTGCGTTCTATCTGCTGTCGCAGGGACGCTCCGGCTTCAACGCGTTGATCTCGCTCGTCACCGGCATCTTCACGCTGGCGACCAGCGCCATTGCGTTGCCGTATTTCGGCTGGCAGGCGGCGGGCTGGAGCTCCTGCGTCGGGATGGTTGCCCAGATGGTCGTCACGGTGCTGTTGCTGCGGCGAACCTTCAGGCTCTCAGCCATGTGGTCACGGATGGTGCATTTCGTCCTGATCCCGCTCGGCACGGGCATCGCCGTTGCGCTGGTGCTGCGCGCGCAGCTTGGCCATGTGTCGTTCGACCGCGCGCCGTCATGGTGGTATGTGGTGTCGCTCTACGGCGTGTCGGCGGCGGCGATCTTTGTCGCCGCCATCGCTGTGTCGCAGCTCGGTCCCTATCGCGCCGTCTGCTGGCGGGATCTCCGCGTCATCGTCGCACGTTTTTTGCCCTTCAAGGCCGCCTAGACATGTGTGGTATCGCAGGCATCGTCAATCTGCGCGGCGGCCCCGTGGAGCCGGCCGACATCTCGCGGCTCACCAGCCTGATCGCGCATCGCGGTCCGTTCGGTGAGGGCACCTGGTTCAACGCGAAGCGAAACGTCGCCTTCGGCCATCGCCGGCTTGCCATTATCGATCCCGGCGAGGGCGGCTATCAGCCGATGGCGTCAGGCGACGGTCGTTATGTGATCGTCTACAACGGCGAGATCTACAACTTCCTCGAATTGCGCCGCGAGCTCGAGGCGAAGGGCGTGGTCTTCCGCAGCCAGTCCGACACCGAAGTGATCCTTGCGGCCTGGCAGGCGTGGGGCGAGGACATGCTGCTGCGCTTTAACGGCATGTGGGCGCTGGCGATCTACGACAGCGTCACGGATGATCTGTTCCTCGCGCGCGATCGGTTCGGCATCAAGCCGATGCTGTACGCGCTGTCGGGCGAACGGTTCGTGTTCGCGTCCGAGCAGCGGGCGCTGGCGCGGAGCGGGCTGGTTGAGACGTCGCTCGATGTCGACGTGGCGCGGCGGCTGTTGCTTGACCCGTTCGGGATCGAAGGCAGCGAGCGCTCTCTGTTCGCCCAACTGCGTCGCCTGCAGGGCGGGCACTGCATGTGGTTGCGCCAGGGCCGCGTGCAGGTGCGCCGCTGGTGGCGGACCGTGGATCATCTGCCCGCGATCCCTGATACTGAATCCGAACGCGTAGCGCGCTTTCGCGATCTGTTTCAGGATTCCGTCGCCCTGCGGATGCGCAGCGACGTTCCGATCGGGACCTGCTTGTCCGGCGGCTTCGATTCGTCCGCGGTGATCTGCGCGATGGCGACCCATGAAAAGGCCGGGATGGGACCGCGCGACAGCACGGCCTGGCGGCACGCCTTTGTCGCGACCTTTCCCGGCGCCAGCAATGACGAGCGGCCGATGGCGGAGGAAGCGGCGGCGTGGGCCGATGTGGCGCCGAGCTTTCTCGAGATCGGGCGCTCCGATGCGCTCACCGACCTTGATCGGATCCTTGACGACAACGACGACGTCTATATCGGGCTGCCGAGCGCGCCGTGGCTGATCTATCGCGAACTCCGGCGCCAGAACGTCACCGTGTCGCTTGACGGCCACGGAGCGGACGAATTGATGGGCGCCTACCTGCAGGAGGGGCAGTCGACCGCATTCCGGATCCGGAACGCCGCCGCCGCGCTCACATCACGATCGCAGCTGGCGCAGCGCGGCATCGACTTCCTGCGGGCGCAGATGATCAGGCGCCAGGGGCACTATTTCCTGCGGGGAGGCCTGACGGCGATGCCTGCGGCGCTGCCGCTGGTCGCCGAGGATGACGAGTTGCCGAACGCGTGGGGCGCGCTGAACCGGCGTCTCTATCGCATGTTCCACTCGACCACGCTGCCCACCATTCTGCGCAATTTCGACCGGCTCTCGATGGCGCACGGGATCGAGGTGCGCATGCCGTTCATGGACTGGCGGCTGGTGACCTACACGATGGCGCTGCCGGAAACCAGCAAATCGGCCGACGGCATGACCAAGGTGGTCGCGCGTCAGGCGATGGCGAACCTGATGCCCGAAAGCATCCGCACCGCGCGCCGCAAGGTCGGCTTCAACTCGCCGATGCCGGAATGGCTGAACGGGCCATTGGCGGGCTGGACCAATGAGCTGCTCGATCGCAATGTCCCGGCGTTTGCCGAGTTCGTCGACGAAGCGCCGCTTCGAAAGACGGTCGGCCACTTGACGGCATCGCAGAGCTGGGATTGGGAATCCGTCGGCCGGATCTGGCCATACCTGAACATGAAATGGATGTTGGCAAGGTCCGTATAACCAATGCGTCTGTTCCAGAATAGCGGTCTCTATCCGTCTTATCTGCCGCGGCTGAACCAGCTTGCGGCAAAAGCGTCAAGCTTCGCGGCACGCCGCGACGCGTTCCTGCATGATCGCTTCGGCGCGGCGCATTTCCTCGAGCCCGTGCTCGATGGTGCGCCTGAAGCCTTCTTCACCAATGGCGACGACGAAGTGCTGCAGCGCCAGTGGGCGCGTGAGCAGGACATGAAGGGGACGCCGACGCTCGAAGCCATTCTGCTCGCGCAGATCGAGCATCACCGAACCGACGTGTTCTACAATCTCGATCCGGTGCGTTATCCGAGTGCGTTCATCGCCAAGCTTCCAGGCTGTGTGAAGAAGACATTGTGCTGGCGCGCGGCGCCCTCCGGCAATGCCGACCTGACCGCCTACGGCGCGGTGCTTGGAAACTTCCCCTCGATCCTCGAGGCCTGGCGTAGCAAAGGCTGCCGCGCGGAGCTGTTCTTTCCCGCGATCGATCCTGTCATGGAGCAGTACGGTCACGGCGAACGGCCGATCGACGTGGCGTTCGTCGGTGGATATTCGCGGCATCACAGTGCGCGGGGCAGGACGCTCGAACAGGTCGCGGCTCTGGCCGCTGACCGCAAGATCGTGTTCTGCCTCGATGCGTCGCGGCTGACGCGGCTTGCCGAAAGCGCGGTCGGTCGGTTGCTGCCGCTGCAAAAGCACCGCAGGCCCGACGTCATCGCGCGAATCGCGCGGCTGCCGCTGTTCGGCAGGGACCTCTACGAGCTGTTCGGATCCGCCAAGATCGTGCTCAACGGCGCAATCGACATGGCCGGCAATGACCGCGGCAACATGCGCTGCTTCGAGGCGATGGGCTGCGGGTCGCTGCTCGTGTCGGATTCCGGCAACTATCCGGAGGCGATGCAGGAGGGCGTGACGATGCGCACCTACGACGCTCCTGAACAGGCAGCCGAGGCGATCTCAAGCAGCCTGCAGGATTGGCCGCAATGGGCCGCGGTCGCCGCGTCCGGCCGAAGCCGCGTGCAGCAGACCTACAGCAAGGCCTCGCAATGGGCCCAGTTTACCGATCTCGTCGCGCGGATTGAGCCGTGCTAGTGCGTTTTCGGGCGAAATGGATGCCGGTTCGCGCAAGGAAATCGCGTCAAAACACCAGTCTGGAGCCCCGTTCCGATTCCATCGGAACGGAAAAGGCTCTAGACGGTGCACAGTGCCGGCCAGCGGGCGGGCGATCGGGCCGAGATGATGTTTGCAAGTGACTTGATCCATCAACTGAAATGGGTGGCCGACGGGCTTGCCGTGCCGCTGTTCAGGTTGCGGCCGCGGCCGTTCGGGCCGGGCTATCAGACGGTCAAGCGCGATACGATCACCGCAGCTATCGACGCGGGCCTGCTTCAGGCAGGTAAGGAGCTTCCACCGGGGTATGGCGTCGCCATGGACGAGCGCGTGGTGGAATATCCCTGGGTCTATGGCCGATTGAACAATGTCGGCAAGATGCTGGACGCTGGATCGACCTTCAACCACGACTTCCTGCTGCAGCGTCCGCCGCTGCGCGGCGCGGATCTCACCATCATGACGCTGGCACCCGAGCGGCGGTGCTATTGGCATGACGGCTACTCCTATGTGTTCGGCGATCTCCGGAAGACGATGTTCGGCGATCAGGTTTTCGACACCGTCGCCAGCATTTCGACGATCGAGCACATCGGCCTCGATAATCAGATGCTGTATACGGGCGATCCGCGCGACGCGGAGACCGATCGGGACGGCTTTGTTCCGGCGGTGCAGGAGTTCAAGCGCATCCTCAAGCCCGGCGGCACCTGCCTGATCTCCGTGCCGTTCGGCAAGCGCGAGAATCTCGGTTGGTATCAGGTGTTCGATCTTGCCATGATCGAGCGGATCATCGAGGCATTCGGCGCGGTGTCCCACCATGTCGACTATTTCGGCTACTCGCGACAAGGCTGGTCGCGCCAGAGCGCCGAGGCGCTCGCCGACGCCACCGTTTTCGACATCCACACCGGCAAGGGGCAGGGCAACGACCTTGCGGCGTCGTCGCGCGCCGTTGCGTGCCTGCAGTTGACTGCATGAATCTCGATTATCTGATCCAGCGTCTGCTCGGTCGCGCGACGTGCCGCTTGCAGGCGGACGCGGCGCTCGGCCGCTATGCCAGGATCAGAAACATCCGTGGCGATTCCGACAAGATCGTCGTCGGCCGCAACAGCCGCATCCTGGGCGAGCTCCTGACCTTCGCGCATGGTGGGGAGATCAAAATCGGCGAGTGGTGCTACGTCGGCGAGGGCACCCGGATCTGGTCGGCGGCCTCGATCGAGATCGGCAACCGCGTTCTGATCTCGCATTCGGCAAATGTTTTCGACAATCTCACGCATCCGTTGCGGGCGACGGAGCGGCACCGGCAGGTCCAGCAGATTTTCACGCGCGGACATCCGAACGATATCTCGCTTGACGAGAGCCCGGTGAAGATCTGCGATGATGCCTGGGTCGGCGCGGGCGCGATGGTCTTGCGCGGTGTGACGGTTGGGCAGGGCGCGATCGTCGCGGCCGGCGCGGTCGTGACCCGGGATGTCGCGCCGTTTTCGATCGTGGCGGGCAATCCGGCCGTGCTGGTAAGGGAGCTTGGCCCCGATGAACGGTGAGCGCAAGTTTACCACCTGGGAGGATGCGGTGGTCTGGCTGCGCAATCAGCCGGAGCAGCGCCAGCTTGTGCTCGACGCGTTCTACGACGATCCGCTGGTTGGCGCTGCCGAGCGCTATTTCCAGAGCTCCGAGTGGCAAGCGGTTGCCACGCTGCTCGCCGGCCGGTCAGGTACCGCGCTCGACGTTGGAGCCGGTCGCGGCATCGCGAGCTACGCGCTCGCCCGAACCGGCTTTGCTGTCACGGCGCTCGAACCGGACCCGAGCGCGATCGTGGGAGGGGCGGCGATCCGCGGTCTGGCGCAACAGACGCAATTGCCGATCCAGGTGGTCGAAGAGTTTTCCGAGCGGCTGCCGTTCGCCGAGGCGACGTTCGATCTCGTCTTCGCCCGCGCTGTGCTGCACCATACGCGCCATCTCGAGGGGGCGTGCCGGGAGATGTTTCGCGTACTGCGGCCCGGTGGTATGCTGATCGCGGCGCGCGAACATGTCATCAGCAAGGAGGCGGATCTTCCGCAGTTCCTTGCGCAGCATCCGCTGCATCATCTTTACGGCGGCGAACATGCCTTCCTGCTCGATCGCTACACCGGCGCGCTCACCACCGCCGGGTTTTCCGCGGTCGACACGCTGGCGCCGCTGCAAAGCCCGATCAACCTGTTTCCCTATACGTCGGAGACCCTGAAAGCCGCGATCGTGACCAAGTTGTCGCAAAAGATTCCGGTTGCTCCGCTATGGCGAACTGCGCTTGCCTCAAATTGGCTGTTCGGCTCGCTGCTGTCGATGGCCGAGCGTTTCGATCATCGACCGGGCCGGCTCTACTCCTTTGTCTGTCACAAGGCTTAAGCGATGATCGTCTGGGTTACAGGCGCGAACGGGTTCATCGGCCGCCATCTGGCGCATGCGTTGGCGGGGGCAGGCCATGCGGTGCATGGCGTCGGACACGGCGCGCTTGATGCAACGGAAGCCCGGCGGCTCGGCTTGCAGAGCTGGATCAACGGCGAGATCGATGCGGCGAATCTCAACGCGCTTGCGGCTGCGCACGGGCCGCCGACGCGTGTCTTTCATCTGGCCGGCGGATCGTCCGTCGGCGTCTCCATCGAACGGCCGTTCGAGGATTTTTCGCGCACTGTCGCGAGCACCGCGCGGCTGCTCGAATGGCTGCGCGGATCCGCGCCAGACTGCGCGGTGATCGCTGCGTCGAGTGCGGCCGTCTATGGCGCCGACCATTTCGGCCCGATCGCTGAAAGCGCGATCGTAACTCCGATGTCGCCGTATGGGCAGCACAAGCTGATGATGGAGCAATTGTGCGCGAGTTATGCGCGGTCGTTCGCCTTGCGTTGCACGGTCGTGCGGCTGTTCTCTGTCTATGGGCCCAACCTGCGCAAGCAATTGCTCTGGGACATCTGTTCGCGGCTCGACGCCAAGGAGCAGGTGCTCACGCTCGGTGGGACCGGCAACGAGATACGTGACTGGACCGACGTTCGCGATGTCGCGCGGCTGCTTGCAAGCGTCGCGGAAGCATCGTCGTCACCGGAGGCCTTCCGGGTCGTCAATGGCGGTTCGGGCCGGGGAACGAGCGTTGCCGACATCGCCGCCGGTCTCATCGGACAGTGGGGGAGCAAGACGGTCGTGCGGCACTCGGGCGTCAGCCGCCCCGGTGATCCCATGAACCTCTTGGCCGATGCTGCGATGCTGCGCCAGATCGGCTTCGACTGGCGCATTCCGCTCGATCAGGGCCTCGCCGATTACGTGGCCTGGTTCAAGGGGCAGGCTTCGTGACGTCCGCCGGCCCGGTGCGCTTTGCGTTCAACCACATTTCACGCCCGCTCTGGGCTGGCGGGTATAACTATCAGCGCAATTTGTTTACGGCGCTGGCCCGCTTTCGTACCGGCGAATTCGTTCCGGTCGTTCTCGCCGGGCATCAGGCTGATGCCAGCGAGCTTGCCGAGCTAGCAGCGATCCCCGGCGTCGAGATCGCGCGCTCAGCGGCATTCGACGGACAGCCGGGCCTGACGGCCGCGCTTGCGGGTGGTCTGGATCGTGGCGCCGCGCAGGCGTTTCGAGATGCGCGGGTCGATGCGGTCGTCGAATCGGCGCGCTTTTTTGGCTGGCGGCTTGCGCTGCCGGCGGTGGCCTGGATACCCGATCTGCAACACCGCTCCTTGCCGCAGTTGTTTCCAACCACCGCACGATGGCGCCGTGAGCTCGGCTTCCGCGTGCAGATCGCCTCTGGCCGGACGATCATGCTGAGCAGCGAAAGCGCGCTGCATGATTTCCAGGCCTACTATCCGCGCGTCAGAAACAAGGTCTGTGTCGTTCGCTTCGCGACCCAGCCGCCCGCCGCGCTTCTCAACGAGGATCCGCGCGAGGTTATCGCGACCTATGGCTTGCCGGAGAACTACTTCTATTTGCCAAACCAGTTCTATCGTCACAAGAACCACCGGCTTGTGGTCGACGCGCTGACCATCCTGAAGCGCCGCGGGGTGAACGTGGTCGTTTGTGCGTCTGGTAGCACCGAAGACCGGCGTGAGGCCGGATATTACGAGCTCGTCAAATCGGAGGTCGAGAAGCGCGGCCTGGATTCATATTTCCGCCACGTCGGCATCATTCCGCTGGCTCACGTCTATGCGCTGCTGCGGGCGTCGAGCGCGATGATCAATCCATCGCGTTTCGAAGGCTGGAGCTCGACGGTCGAGGAGGCCAAGTCGTTCGGCGTGCCGATGGTCCTGTCCGATATCGACGTGCATCGGGAACAGACCGAAGGGGCTGCGCGCTATTTCGGCGTCGATGATGCAGCCGCGCTGGCAGATCACCTGGCGCAGCTATCGGGGCAAAGCCACGCACAGGTGGTGCGAAACATCGTTCCGCAGCAAGACGGTCGCGTGCGCGCCTTCGCGGCGAGTTTTGCCGATGCGATGCGGCGAGCGGTTCACCGGGGTGTCGATCAGCCAGGCGCAAAATCGGCGTGAAGGTTGAGCCGAATGCGGATGTTTCGACAAGTCACTAGCAAAATAGGCGGCCGTGGATGGAAAAGCTGCCTCGGCGTCTCGCGACACCGGTCAAGCCTCGGCTAGGGTTTGACCGCTTCGAGATAGTGTTGTGCCTCGGTCGAAGCGGTCCTGGCCACTACCAAACTGCATTCGGCTGACCACTGCTTTAGCTCATCCATTTCATAACGGTACGCGTAGGGCGGGTGGTACCAGTCGAAGTTGACCAGGTCGCAATGTCGTTCAGAGAAGTTCGGGTTGTGCCAGCACTTCATAAAATGCTGATAGATGAACGATTGCACCGGGTAGCGGCCGGCCTTGATGCCGAGGAACGGCAAATCCTCCGCGATCGTGACGACGCCGTCACACGCCTGAAGGTCACGACCGAGCTTGGTGATCTGGTTTGCCACTGCAAAGGCCGCGCCGGTGTCCATGGCGACGATCTCCGATCGCAGAGCGTCGTCGATCGCCTCCCGCATTGGCGTTTTCTTTGCGTAGGCTGTGATCGCGATCGTGCCACCGCTTGCAAGCTGATCGACCAGCGTCCGGTAGGTAGCTGGTGGATTCGGCGTGTGATGGATTGCCGCACGGCACAGGATGAAATCGAACAGGCCTTGATCAGCTGGCTTCGTGATGTCGGCCTGCACCAGCGAAGCGTTAGCCGGGCGTTCGATATCGTCCAGTGAACCGTGGAGGTCCATCCCGAAATAACGAAGGCCGCTGGGATTCGGGGTTGCCGTCAGCGCATTCATGATGTCGCCGTAGCCGCAGGCTGCGTCGTAGACCTTCACCGTGCGCCGGCTGGCTTCGTCTCGGATTTTGTCGAACAGGCTTTGCCATGGTAGTTGACGGGACGGCATGGCCTTGGCTGTGTCGGGGTTCTGCTTGACAAAATCGCCAAATTTTAGGTCTGCGCCCCACTGCTCAGTGTAGTGCGCTGCGGTCTTCGAGACGTATTCGCCATGGTCCATTGTGATGCCCTCGTGGCTCCTCCGCTCTGCTAGACGATCGGGGACGCCAGGACAACTACCAGTGCAGCGGGGGGCTGCCGAATATCCGGGCTCGATGTTGCTTTGAACGACCACGTCGCTCGATCTGCGAGGACTCTATTAGGTCCCACGAACTCGTTGATTTGCCTGGTCTGGCTTGCCAGCAGTTCCCTAGGGAGATGGGCTGCTTCCCAATAGAACCCCTAAGCCTCACCGCGATGGTTCGCAAGCCATCTGCTCCCGCGTAGCCCCGCGGCGCTCGCTCGGTCCGGCGCGCCGCCTGCCACATCTTCCTTGCGCCGTAAGGTTGACGTTCATCGCGTGAACAGGCTAGAGAAGCGCTTTGAGGGCTGCGTGGTGCTTCCTCGCGACAAACGCGAAGCGTTTGCGCGCAGGATGCGGCTGATCAAATGCGCTGTCTGTCGGACTGATCACGAAACCCAAGCGGATTAGGCTCATCAAACCGTGTGCGGCATATTCGGCCTAGTCGCCAAGAACGGGCTCGTCGATGCCGGTCAAGTCGATCGATTGACGGATCTCGTTGCGCACCGCGGTCCTGACGGCCGGGGAGTGAGGATCAATGGCCGTGTCGGGCTGGGGCACCGGCGACTGGCCATCATCGATCTGACTGATGACGGCGCGCAGCCGATGCGCGACAAGCTTCTTCCGATCTGGATCACCTACAACGGTGAAATCTATAACTATCTCGAGCTGCGCGCGGAGCTAGAGACGCTTGGGTATGTCTTCCACACCGCTTCGGACACCGAGGTGTTGCTGGCGGCTTATGTCCATTGGGGCGAGAAATGCCTCGACCGCTTCAACGGCATGTGGTCGTTTGCCATCCACGACGAGCGCGACGATACGCTGTTCTGTGCGCGCGACCGTTTTGGCGTCAAGCCGTTCTACTTCGCAGATACGACGACGCAGTTCGCCTTCGGATCGGAAATTCGCCAGCTGCTGCCGTTGATCGGGCGTTCCATCGCAGACGACGAACTCGTTCGCGACTTTCTCGTCTGCGGCCTGAGTGACCACACCAACCGGACCTTCTTCAGGGGTATCGAGAAGCTGCCTCCCGGACACAAGATGCGCCTCGATGTGACGACAGGTCACATCGCGATCGAGTGTTATTATTCGCTGGCGCCGCGTTCGGCCGTGCCGGGTGACGCGGATGTGCCCAGAGCTCTGGCGGAGCTGCTCGACGATGCGACACGTCTGCGCCTGCGCTCCGACGTTCGCGTCGGGACCTGCCTGTCGGGCGGATTGGACAGTTCCAGCGTCGCGACGCTGGCTGCGAGGCGCTATGCGTCGACCACCAATGATCGCTTCTTTGCCATCACGGCCGTGAGCGAGCAGGCCGCCAACAACGAAGAGGCATATGCCGCCGACGTAGTGGCAAAGGCCGAGCTGAACTGGTTGCGCACCAAGCCGGGATATGAGGATTTCGCATCGACTGCGGAAGCCTTGCTTGACGTTCAGGAGGAGCCGTTCGGAGGCCCCTCGATCATGATGCAATACGAGGTGATGAAGACGGCACGCTCGAATGGCGTGATCGTGCTGCTCGATGGTCAGGGTGGCGACGAGACGCTGCTGGGCTATCACCGTTATTATGCGGCCTGGCTGCGTGACCAGCTTCAGCACTCAGGCGTTGGCGGATTTTTCTCCGCCTTCCGCGCGGCGACACACGCTGGCGTTTCAGCCAGGCGCTTGCTGATGTATCTGTTTGGAGCGAGCTCCGCCGGGCTGCGCGCGGCGTTCTATCGCTGGCAATATTCCTTCCTGAAGAGCCCGGAGCTGCCGGAATGCCTTCGGCGTTTTGCGCGGAAGACGGAGGATGCGCAGGACATGCAGGTCCTGGAGATCACCGAAACCAACCTGCCGATGCTGCTGCGTTTCGAGGACAAGAACTCGATGCGGTTCGGCATCGAGACGCGATTGCCATTCCTGGACTACCGGTTCGTCGAGTTTGCGCTGAGCCTGCGACGCGCGTCAAGCTGAACCATGGGTGGACGAAATGGCCGCTTCGTGCAGCGATGCAGGACCTGCTTCCGACCAACATCACCTGGCGCAAGGACAAGATCGGGTTTGCAGCGCCGGATCAGCTGTGGCTCAACCGGCATTCGCCAGCGATGTATGAGAAGGTCGTCGGCAGCACGCTGCTTGCGCGTTACGTCGACATGGCCGCGGTGAAGAAGAAATTCCACCGGCTCGACCTCGGAATGCGCTGGCGGCTCTATTGTGTGGCACTTTGGGGCGAACGCTTCCGGGTGGGAGCCCCATGAAGATTTGCATGTTGTCGAGTGTCCATTCAGCCAACGACATTCGAATTGTTGAGAAGGAAGCGCGAAGCCTGTCCGAGGCAGGTCACGAGGTCACGGTTGTGGCGCGGCCGCCGCGCCCGGGGGACGCGGGACGCATCGAGTTCAAATTGGTCGAACTGCCGCCGGTTGCCCGGTGGAAGCGCCCGTGGGTGATGGGACACGCTGCGACCGCGCTTGCCCGCGCGGCCAAGGCGGATGTCGTGCAATTTCACGATCCTGAGCTGATCCCGTTCGCATTGCTGCTGAAGCGGCAGCGCTGCAAGGTGATCTACGATGTTCATGAGGACGTGCCGGCCGATATCCATTCCAAGCGGTGGATCTGGCCCTGGATGCGCCCCCTTGTCTCACGCGGGATGGAACTGGCGGAGCGAGCGGCCGCGCGGCGTTTCGATGCGATCGTGGCGGCGACGCCGGCGATCGCCGAACGCTTTCACGCCTATGGTGCTGATGTCACGTTGGTGAGGAACACGGTTCGGCTGGATGAATTCATCGAGCCGACGGCAACGACAAAGCGGCGACGCCAGGCGGTCTATGTCGGGCGCACCAGTTTTGATCGCGGTTTGGTCGAAATGGTGGAGGCGTGTTCTGCCGTCCGGCTGCCGCTGGTGCTCGCCGGGACCATTGGCCGCGAAGAACAAGCCTGGCTTGAGACGTCGTCGGCTGATGTGTCATACCGGGGCCTGTTGGGCCGGGGTGACATCGCGACGTTGCTGAACGAAAGTCTGATCGGCCTCAATCTGCTGTTGCCCGAACCGAACTATTTGCTCTCATTGCCAACGAAGTTGTTTGAATACATGGCCGCCGGGCTGCCCGTCGTTACCAGTGATTTGCCGAAGTCGAGGGAGATCGTCGAGGCGGCCGGGTGCGGCGTTGTGGTCTCGCTGAGAGATCGCAAGTCTTTGCTGGACTGCCTGTCCGCGCTTGCGGACGATCCCGGACAGGCGATCGGATTGGGGCTGGCGGGACGCGCCGCGGTTGCCCGGTATTTCAATTGGCAGCATGACGCGGCGGAGCTCAACCGGCTTTACGCCGGTCTGGCGTCGCCCGAGGCGGACCGATGAACATCTGGCTCGTGCATCCGTTCGCCGGGGGGCCAGGCCTCGGCCGCCACTATCGTCCGTTCTGGCTGGCGGACGCGTGGGGAAAGATGGGGCATCGGGTGGTGGTGGTCAGCGCCGGCTTCCATCATCTGCACAGGGAGCCGCGCGCTCCGGGGCCGCAGCGGATCAATGACGTCGACTTCTGGTTTCTCGATACGCCCCGCTATGGCCGCGGCAGCCTAGGGCGGCTTCGCAACAATCTGAGCTTTGGGCCGGCACTTCGCGTGGGGGCGTCTGCAATTGCTGCGCAGTTCGGCGAGCCGGACCTAATGATCGCGTCAAGCCCACATCTGTTCTTCATTTCGGCGGCACGTCGGGTCGCACGGCGTTTCGGTGCCCGGTTTTGGCTAGAGGTCCGTGACCTCTGGCCAGAGAGCATCATCGCGCTTGGAATGACCCCGGCATGGCATCCCCTTATGAAGATGCTGGGCTGGAAGGAGCGCGCCGCCTATCGTGCGGCGGGTCGTTTGATCTGTCTGCTGGCTGGCGCAGAACCCCATATGCGCGCGCGTGGCCTGCCGGCAGGCCGGTTCCTGTGGATCCCCAACGGAGTGTCCGACGGAGAAATCGAGAGCGCGCTGACGATCGAACGTCTTGCTCATCCCCTGATCGACCGCATCAATCAGCTGAGGCATCAGGGCAGGCGGGTCGTCCTCTACGCGGGCGGCATGGGGCCGCCGAACGCCGTGGAGGTCATTCTCGACACAGCTTCCGTCCTCGGCCGGACGAGGCCCGAGATATTTTTCGTGCTGATCGGCTCGGGCACCTCGCACGGAGCACTGAAGCAGCGCGCGGCCGCGCTTGCCAATGTCGAATTTCAGGACGAGGTCGATCGATCGATCGTGCACGGCATGCTGCATGCGTCCGATTGCGCGGTCGTGGCCTTCCATAAGAATGCACTCTATCACCACGGCATCAGTCCCAACAAGTTGTTCGATTACTGCCTGTTCGCGCCGCGCAGCGTCATCGCCTGCGAAGAGCCGGCGCTCGCCGGGCTCGGAGACCTGGTGACCGCGCGGTGCGCGCCGGATGATCCCGCTGTGCTCGCCGCATCGCTGAGCGCGGCGCTGGACGGTCGGGCACGTGCGCGGGATGATCGCGTTGCCATCGCGCAGCGATACAGCTATTCGACGCTGGCTGCGCGGTATCTGGCTGAGCCCGGTGATCGCGGCTAGGTGTGGCGCTAACGACACATCAGGTAGGACAAATTTCCTTTATTATCAATGACTTGGTTTGTTCATCATGTGAACGAATTCGCTTGACGTTCATCCGGTGAACGCGCTATCAGCCTCCTCCAGTGGGGATAGGCGTGATGGCGGGCATTCTACCGACAGATGAGAATGACAGCGACCGGCTGGTGCTCGGTCTGCTCACCTCGCTTGAAGCCGATGGTGCGCAGTCGCAGCGGCGGATCGCGGCCGATCTCGGCGTCGCGCTCGGCCTGGTCAACGCCTATCTGAAGCGGGCGATCAAGAAGGGCTTCGTCAAGGTTGGGCAGGCGCCGGCGCGGCGTTATGCCTACTACCTCACGCCGCAAGGCTTCTCCGAGAAATCGCGACTGACCGTCCAATTCCTGTCGGACTCCTTTTCGCTGTTCCGCAAGGCGAAGGAGGAATATGGCAGGCTGTTCGAGCGCGCCCAGGCGCGTGGCTTCAGGCGGGTTGTGCTCGCCGGGCAATCGGATCTTTGCGAAATTGCGATCCTCTGCGCGGTCGACGGGCCAATATCGGTCCTTGCGGTCGTCGATCCCGATGCAACCGCCGCCCGGTTCATTGGGGTCAAGGTGGTTTCCTCCTATGCGTTGGTGGACGAGCCGTTTGATGCGGTCGTTGTGACCAATTTGACGGCAGCGCGAAGCGTATTCGACCAGGCGGTCAGCAATTTCGGGGCAGAGAAAGTGCTTGCGCCGGACCTGCTGGGCCTGCGTCCAAAGCAGCGGCAGGGGGCGTGATGGCAATGGAGCCCGGTTCCCGCTGGTGTGTCGTGCAGACACAGGTCAATGCCGAAGCAAAAGCGGCGGCTGGCCTCGTGCGGCAGGGCTTCTCCACCTACTTTCCTCGCTATCAGAAACGCCGCAGCCATGCGCGGAAGATCGAGCTCGTGCCGCGACCGCTGTTCCCGCGTTACCTCTTCGTTGCGATCGATGTTGCAGCCCAACGGTGGCGCGCCATCCAATCGACGCTCGGTGTTTCACATCTCGTGTGCGTCGGCGATCGGCCGGCCGCGGTGGAAAACGGCATCATCGATGCCTTGAAGTCGCGTGAGGACGAAGCTGGATTCGTTGCGCTTGCGCGCAGGCCGGCTTTCTCGCCCGGCGACAAGGTGCGAATTGTCGAGGGTGCATTCGTCGATAGTATTGCGCTCGTGGAGGATGCAAGCGATCACCATCGCGTGGCTGTTCTCTTGAACTTGCTCGGGCGCCAGGTCCGCGTTTTCGTTGGGACGGGTCTGATCGCTGCGGCTTGAGTACGCCTGCACTTGGCAGGCGTGACGGAAGTTTTTTGGCTTGGGTGTGACGCTCGATTCACCCCGAGTGCGGTAGCTTGCCTGAAGCAAGCTGAACGTTCGAAGAGAGGGTTTTCATGACGAGCTACGCACTGATCGGTGCCGCCGGCTATATCGCGCCGCGACACATGCGGGCGATGGCCGATACCGGCGGCGAGCTCGCCGTGGCCTACGATCCAAACGACTCCGTGGGAATCATAGACAGCCATTTTCCCGATGCCGAGTTCTTTACGGAGTTCGAGCTGTTCGATCGTTACGTCGGCGCGTTGCAGCGCGACGGCAAGAAGATCGACTACATGACGATCTGCTCGCCGAACTACCTTCACGACGCGCACTGCCGATTTGCACTTCGCTCCGGGGTCGATGCCATCTGCGAGAAGCCGCTGGTCCTCAATCCGGGCGACATCGACGGGTTGGCGGCCATTGAGCGAGATACTGGCCGGCGCATCTCCACCATCCTGCAATTGCGCCTGCACCCGGCGATCATCGCGCTTCGGGATCGCTTCGCGAATTCGCAGAAGCGCCACAAGGTCGAGCTCACCTACATCACCTCGCGCGGGCGCTGGTATCACACCTCCTGGAAGGGCGCCGAGGAAAGGTCAGGCGGTGTAGCTACCAATATCGGGGTGCACTTCTTCGATATGTTGAGCTTCGTGTTTGGACCCGCCAGCCGCAATGAGGCGCACCTGCGTGAGGCAGAGAGGGCGGCCGGCTCGCTGGAATGCGAGCGCGCGGACGTAAGCTGGTTCCTGTCTCTGGACCGCAGCGATTTGCCGAACAGCGTGAAAGGCAAGAAGACGACCTATCGCTCCATCACCGTGGACGGCGAAGCGGTCGAGTTTTCCGACGGTTTCACCGATCTCCATACACGAAGCTACGAGGAGATCATCGCCGGCCGCGGATTCAGGCTGGACGAAGTTCGTCCGTCGATCGATATCGTTTCCACGTTTCGCCATGCGCCGCTCGTCCGGAGCAACGGCGTTCACGCCTTTGCCCAGAGGGCGATGCACAAATGAGCGAGATGCGCGAAGATCCGCGCTTCCCCGGCGTTTTGATCCATCAGTCGAGCTACGTCGACGACGGTGCCGTGCTCGGGCGCGGCACCAAGGTCTGGCATTTCTGCCATATTCTGTCGCGCACGATCATCGGCGAGAATTGCTCGATCGGCCAAAACGTGATGATCGGTCCCAATGTCAGGATCGGAAGCGGCTGCAAGATCCAGAACAACGTCTCGATCTACGACGGCGTCGAGCTTGCGGACGGCGTGTTTTGCGGTCCGAGCTGCGTCTTCACCAACGTGAACAATCCGCGTGCCGACGTTTCTCGGAAGGACGAGTTTCGCAGGACGCCGATCGGGCGCGGCGTAAGCATCGGTGCCAATGCGACCGTCGTCTGCGGGCATTCGCTGGGCGAATACTGCTTTATCGGGGCTGGTTCGGTGATCACAAAGGACGTCCCCGCGTTTGCGCTGATGGCAGGAAATCCCGCCAGAAGGATCGGCTGGATGAGTAGAGCCGGCGAGCGGCTCGGTAAGGATCTGGTGTGTCCGCGGTCGGGCGAACGGTACAGCGAAACGGCCACCGGCTTCCTGTCGCCAGATTGTTGATGGTGCGGAACGAGTGCAATCGCGACGTAGAATGCGGACTTGGAGTTGCATCCTTGCGCGACGGCTGTCGTTCGCGTGGCGTGCCTGCACAAGCAAAGGTTCGTTTGCACAGCGTCGAGTTGCAGTCTTCCTCGCCAAGTCGCGGGTGAACGGCGGACTCGTGCAGCCTCCGAATTGTCTGAAGAGAATCTAAACATGCGGACTAAGCGCATCTTGGTGGCATACTCCGCCGCCTCGACATTCGTCTCAACGACCCTTCAGCACCTGTTGGCGTTGAAGGACTTCACTGATTATGACGTGAAGTACGTGCATTCGACGCATCAGGCGCAAATGAATTTCGACTTCAACGATTTCGACGTTCTGATTCATAACTATTGCGCAAGGCTATGCTTCGACGGTTACGTGAGCGCCGACTATGAACGTGCCGTCACCGCCTTTCGAGGCTTGAAGATTGCTGTTGTCCAGGACGACTACGATCGGACGATTGCGCTTCATCGTGCCATCCGCCGACTCGGATTTCATGTCGTGCTGACAAGCATTCAGAGTGACTTTTGGCACTTGGTCTACCCGAAGTGGCAAGTCCCGGGCGTCAGGCTCGTTCAGGCGCTCACCGGCTATGTGCCGGCGAATAGGCCGGTGCCGGATAAGGAGATCCTGCCGCTTCGCGAGCGCCCTCATCTGATCGCTTACCGCGGAAGGGATATTGGAGCGAAGTATGGCCGGCTCGGATTTGAGAAATACGAGATTGGCCGACGCATGATCGAGATCTGCGAGGAGCAGAATATCCCTCATGATATCGGAATGGACGATGCCAGCCGGATCTACGGTGACGATTGGTACAGCTTCTTGGGTAGCAGTCGGACAATGCTCGGCAGCGAGAGCGGGTCCAACGCGTTTGACTTCGATGAGGTGATCGAAAATCGACTAAGCGAGTTCGCTGCAGTTCAGGGGCGTCCGGCAACCTATCCAGAGCTAGCGGAGTTTCTCGAGCCGCTGGAACGTCCATTTGATGTCGGTCAGATCTCCCCTCGCGTTTTTGAGTGTGCGGTGATGCGAACTCCGATGATCTTGTTTCGGGGGCAGTACTCAGGAGCCATTGAGCCGGGCATTCACTACATTCCCCTCGAGAAGGACTTCTCGAATGCGACGGACGTCTTATCGCGGCTCCGAGATCTCGATTTTCTCCAGGGTTTCGCTGATCGAGCCTATGATCACCTGATAGCGTCTGGTCGGTACAGCTATGCGAGATACGCGGATCTAGTTTCCGATGTGATCGAAGAGCAGTATCCGCAGATGGAAGTCGATTCGTTTGTTCGGCATCGCAACAGCATTGCGGCGCGGGCGAATCCGGTCCAGAAACCGGACGTCGTCACGAGCCCAGAGGACGCGGTACAGGTTGCCTTGGGCGAACGGCCAACTGAGCATCCGCAGAGCTTGGCTGAGTTTGCGGCAAAGCAGGACGCTTACGTCGAGCTCCTGCGCGCATTGAGCGCGCCGGAGCAGTCCGCATATTTGAGTGAGCCGGAGCAGTCCGCAAGTTTGAGCGAGCCTGAGCAGTCCGCAAGTCAGTCGAAGCCTCATGTCGGGTCCAACAAGTTTGGTATGGTGCTTCAACTCTGGCGGATTCTGCCAAACGGGACGCGCAAGAGAATCTCCCCTGCGTTACGACGACTCGCGGATGAGACGGACAACGCTAGCAATTAAGTCGGTTGGTCATGTCCAATAGAATTGGTGTCATCGCGCTTTCGCGGTTCCTCGACGATCCCAGGGTGCGCCGTCAATGTGACTTGCTTCACTCCAACGGATTTAAGGTCTTCGCGATCGGGGAGGACGACGAGCGGAACCACTCGCTGGGATGGACGGTCGTGCGGTGTGCGGAAAGCGAAGTCGGCGCGTGCGTGGGCTCATCTAATCCTGTCAGCGTGGAGGTGAAAACGAATCCTGTCAGTGCAGAGATGAAAACGAATAGTTCTGTCAGGGCGAGGGTGAAAGCAAAATACCCGGTGGCATGGAGCCTACTTCGCACGGCCTGGCGCAGCTCGAAACGGGTAGCGGCCGGGGTAGTGCGCGTCACGGCGCAGCAGAAGGCCAAGGCTAATCTACTCGCGACGAGGCTCCTCGGGCGGTCGCCGGCTCGATTTGCACAGCGGTTGGTCATTACGGCTCGCGCCCAGCGGTGTAAATTCCAGCCGAGCTACGCGGACCAGATCTTCTGGTCCTGGAACAGCAAGCTCAACGACCTGTACGCCAAGGCGCGGCCGTTGAAGTGCGACATCTGGCTCGCGAATGACTGGATCACGCTGCCCATTGCTGCCCGGCTCGCTGCCGAGAACGGCGGCATTTATGTGTACGATACCCACGAGTTTGCGATTCAGGAGTACCAGGAGCGCTGGATTTGGCGTGTTGCGCAGAAGCCGATCGTTGCAGCGCTTGAGAAGAAATATATTGGGGGCGCCAAGCTGGTCACTGCCGTTTCCTCCGGCATTGCGGAGCGAATTTCCGATATCTATCAACTTCCGCGTCCGGCTCTGACAATTCGGAACACACCGAACTATGTTGAATCGTCGTTTCGGCCGACGGGAGATACAGTTCGGGTGCTCTACCACGGCATCGTCTCGCCGGGACGCGGGCTTGAAGCGGCGATCGACAGCGTGCCAAAGTGGGCGTCGGATCGGGAGTTTTACATTCGCGGTCCCGGCTCGGAGGCCTATCTTGACTCGCTCCGACGGCGGATCGCGAGCTCTGGCCTGCAGTCCCGCGTCTTTCTGCTTCCTCCGGTCCCAATGAGGGAGCTGGTGCGCGAGGCGACAGCATTCGATATCGGCTTTTTTGCCTTGCCGGGACATTCGCTTCACAACGAGTTCGCTCTTCCGAACAAATTCTTTGAGTACGCGATGGCCGGACTCGCTCTGTGCGTGAGCAATCTGTCTGAGATGGCGGGATTGATCTCAAAGTACCAGATCGGCTCCACCTTCGCTGAGATTTCATCGGAGCCGATCGCTGATGCAATCAACCAGCTCACCCGGGATCGGATCGATCGCTACAAGCGCAACGCACTGGTCGCTGCGCGCGAACTCTGTTGGGAGCAAGAGAGCATCAATTTTGTCACTGCATTGAACGCGCTCGTTGCGAGGACCTAGGATCGTGTGTGGCATCTTTGCGTCTCTAGGCTTCCTGCCCGACAAGGCCAACATCGATATCGTCAGCCATCGCGGTCCTGACGGATCCGGCTGGAAGGTTTTTGAAACCTCTCGGGGGCCGCTCGCGCTGGGCCATCGTCGCCTTGCGATCATCGATCTGACGGAAGCGGGCCATCAGCCCATGGGGTATGCCGATGGCCGTTACTGGATGGTCTACAACGGGGAAATTTACAACTATCTCGAGCTGAAGAGCGGGTTGGAGGCGCTCGGCTGGGTATTCACGAGCCACAGCGACAGCGAGGTGCTGATGGCGGCGTATGCTCAGTGGGGCGAGGATGCCTTGCAGCGCTTGATGGGCATGTTCGCTCTTGTCATTTGGGATGCTCGAGAACAGCGGCTGTTTATGGCCCGCGATCGGTTCGGTATCAAGCCGCTCTACCTCGCCTCGTCCCCGCGAGGAATCGCCGCTGGCTCTGAAATCAAGCAGCTTCTGAACTTGCCGGGCATTTCGCGGCGGATGAACGTCCCGCGAATTCGAGACTTTCTAGCTTCAGGTATCAGCGAGCATACTGCTGAGACAATGTTTGCCGACGTTCAACAGTTGCGCGGCGGCGAGTGTGTGACACTTGACCTCGCGAAATGGAGGCCCGGCGAAGCTCTTCCAATCCGAAGATGGTATGGAATTCTCAAGTCCGGCGGGCTCGAGCTTTCCGAGCAGGAGGCCGGTGCGAGATTTCGCGACCTGCTGACCACTAGCGTGCAGATGCATCTCCGATCAGATGTGCCCGTGGGGTCCTGCCTGTCCGGCGGCCTAGACAGCTCGTCCATCGTTTGCCTGATGGACCGCCTGTTGCGCGAGCAGAACGTGACTGCGCCTATCAACACGATCAGCGCGTGTTACAAGGAAAAGGAAGTTGACGAGCGGCCGTTCATGGAAGCCGTCGTAGCTTCCGTTCATAGCAAGCCGCACTACGTCTATCCGACCGTCAACGATGCGATAGAGCAAGCCGAAAAGATCACGTGGCACCAGGACGAGCCGTACGGGAGCACAAGTATCTTTGCGCAATGGAGCGTCTTTTCCGCAGCCAGACAGGCCGGGGTCAAGGTGATGCTCGATGGCCAGGGGGCAGACGAGCAGCTGGCCGGTTATCACAGCGGATTTTACTACTATATGGCCGACCTAGTCCGGCGGCAAAAATGGTTGGCATTGGCACGTGCTGTGGAGCAGCGTCGAGCATTTCATGGATTATCCTACCTCGATCAGCTTCGAGGGCTGTCGGTCCCTTTCGTTCCGCGAAGGTTCCTCGGGCGCGGGAAGCAGATGCTGGGTATGCCCGATTGGCTGGCATCGGATGCGTTCAGAACGCTTCTGAACAGCGATGCCTTTTCAACAGCGCTGGCCGCGATCGGTGTTGGCCCCGTTCAGTCGATTGGCGACCTTTGCGTTGCGATGACGCAAGGGTCGAACCTCACTATGTTGTTGCACTGGGAAGATCGGAACAGCATGGCCCACGGAATTGAAGCTCGCGTTCCGTTCCTCGATCATAGCCTGGTGGAGTTTTCGATTGGGCTCGGAGAGTCCCACAAGATCGTGTACGGCGATACCAAGCGTGTGCTCCGACGAGCCATGGCTGGAGTGCTTCCGTCCGAGGTCGCAAATCGTCGCGACAAGCTCGGGTTCGCGACGCCGGAGCAGACCTGGTTTCGCGGGCCGCTTCGGCAGGCCATCGAGGCCGGTGTAGAGGACACGCTGGCGCGGTTTCCCGGGCTCTTGCACCCCGACAACACTCGCCGCCTAACGCAGCAGATGCTCACCGGCGACCGACCATTGGACTTCACGGTTTGGCGAATTGTCAACGTGGGCATCTGGGGGCGGGTCTTCAACGTAACCATGTAATAGCATCCTATTCTCCGGATTTCCGATCGAGCCTGGTCTAACTGAAAGCAATATCATCGATGTGTGGAATCGGCGGTCTCTTGTCACTGCAAGGCGTTCCTGTTAGATCTGCCCAGCGCGCACTCGAAGCGATTGGAACGCTGATCGCGCATCGGGGACCCGACGGCTACGGCTTGTGGACCGATCCGACTCTCCGCGTTGGTCTCGTCCACCGACGCCTTGCGATCATTGATCTCACGCCTGCTGGCGCCCAGCCGATGGAGGCGGTGAATGGGACGGTGATTTCCTACAACGGAGAGATCTACAATTATCTCGAGCTGAAGGAGCAACTCTCTGACAGCTGGACATTCCAGTCCACTTCGGACACCGAGGTAATCCTCGCCGCCTACAGCAAATGGGGCGAGCGCTGCGTCGATCACCTGCGCGGGATGTTTGCCTTTGCGATCTGGGACAATCGAAACAAAAAACTGTTTGCCGCTCGCGACCGCTGCGGGATCAAGCCGCTCTACTACACGGTGCAGCAAGGGGTCTTGTACTTCGCGTCGGAGGCCAAGGCGCTTCTGCCGTTCCTCGGCGATATCGAGACCGACTCCGAAGCACTGAGTGAGTATCTCACATTTCAGTACACGATCGGCGAGAAGACCCTTTTTAAGGAGATATCCGCCTTGCTCCCCGGGCATCTGCTTCGGGTCGAAGGCGGGAACGTCGCGACGTCCCGGTATTGGGATGTGCAATACGATGTCGATTTTGATCGTAGTCCAGTCTACTTCGAGCGGCGTTTCGCTGAACTGCTGTCCGACTCGATGCGAGTGCATTTGCGCTCCGACGTTCCGGTCGGCGGTTATGTGTCGGGAGGTCTCGACTCCAGCCTTGTTGCGCTCTTGGCCGCGAAGCTCGACCACCGCAGCCGCGACGCGTTCCATGGCCGCTTTCTCGAATTCCCCGGCTATGACGAGAGCGAGTATGCAAAGACGGTGACGGACCTGGCGGACATGTCGCTCCACATGGCCGACATCACCGCCGCCGACTTTAGGAACAGCATCGGGGATGTGATCTATCATCTGGATTTTCCCGTCGCTGGACCGGGGGCGTTTCCGCAGTACATGGTATCCGCGCTCGCGGCGAAGAATGTCAAAGTCGTCCTGGGCGGGCAGGGTGGCGACGAGCTGCTCGGCGGCTATGCGCGGTATCTGGTCGCCTATTTCGAGCAATGCATCAAGGCGGCGGTCGACGGCACCTATCAGAGTGGCCACTACGTGGTCACGATCGAGTCCATCGTACCCAATCTCGGCCTGCTGCGGGAATACAAGCCGATGATCAAGGAGTTCTGGCGCGATGGTCTCTTCGAGGACCTCGATCGAAGATACTTCCGGTTGGTTGATCGTTCGACCGATATGGTCGGCGAGGTGGATCAACGCGCACTGCACAAGGAGGCGGTCTTCGAGGCTTTCCGCGCCATCTTCAACAACCAGGACAACGTGCGGAAGGAAGCCTACTTCGACAAGATGACGCACTTTGATTTCAAGTGCTTGTTGCCGGCGCTGCTTCACGTCGAGGACCGAATGAGCATGGCGCATGGCCTGGAAAGCCGCGTGCCGTTGCTCGATCATCCGCTCGTGGAGTTTCTCGCAACCGTGCCGGCCGACGTGAAGTTCATGGGGGGGCAGATGAAGCAACTCATGAAGACAGCCTATCGCGATACCCTTCCGAAGGCGCTGTTGGAACGGCGTGACAAGATGGGCTTTCCGGTGCCACTGAAGGAATGGTTCGACGGAGAACTCAAGGACTTTGTCCTCGATATCTTCGGGGAACAACGCTCGAAGCGTCGCCCGTTGTTCAACAGCGATGTCGTGCTTTCCAGTTTGGGCGGGCAATCCCGCTTCTCTCGAAAGACGTGGGGCCTTCTCAGTCTAGAGCTCTGGCACCAACGCTTTCACGACCGAGCGACCGAGTTTCGCGCGATGGTCAGAACATAAACGTCTCAATCTGGATGGTGTGCATGAATATTTTTGTAACTGGCGGAGCCGGGCAGGTCGGATCAACCGTCATCGACATGCTCCTGTCGCGCGGCGACAAGGTTGTTGCGATCGACAATTATGCGACCGGTCGGGGCGACAATCTGACCAAGCACGACAACCTGACGCTGGTCGAAGACTCGATTGCGAACGCCGGGGTGATCGATCGGTTGTTTTCCGATTTCCGGCCGGAGGTCGTCGTTCATACGGCGGCGTCCTACAAGGATCCGGAAGACTGGAGCAGCGACGCATTGGTAAACGCGGTCGGGACTGCCAACGTTGCGAAGGCCTGCAAGACCTTCGGCGTATCTCGCCTGATCTACTTCCAGACGGCGCTGTGCTATGGCACGAAGCCGCTGCAGTCGCCGATCCCGCTTGACCATCCGATCAATCCCGTCAATTCGAGCTACGCCATCTCGAAGACGGCTGGCGAGAATTACGTGCAGTTCTCCGGGGTCGATTGGGTGACGTTCCGGCTTGCCAACGTGATCGGGCCGCGAAACGTGTCCGGCCCGTTGCCGATCTTCTACGGCCGGTTGGTCAAGGGACAGAAGTGCTTTGTCACTCCCGCGCGTCGCGACTTCTGCTTCGCGGGTGACCTTGCCCGTGTCGTCGTCAAGGCCGCCGACGGCGTCGGCCACGGCACCTATCACTTCTCGTCTGGCAAGGATGTCGCCATCAAGGAACTCTACGATTCTGTGGTGCGGGCCATGAAGATCAATGATTATCCGGAGCCGGAAGTGAAGCCGCTCGGCCCGGACGATGCGCCGTCGATTCTTCTCGACCCCTCGCGTACCTTCAAGGACTTCGGTGCCGTCGAGTTTACCTCGCTCGATGAGATCGCCGGCCTGTCGGTTGAACGCTGGGAGAAGGACGGCGTCGTCGGCGGCTACACGCATCTGAAGGAAGCGCGTGCGGAAATCCGCACCTGATCGGAACCACGACATGCGCATCATCATCACCGGTGGCGCCGGTTGCCTCGGCTCGAATCTCATCGAGCACTGGCTGCCGCAGGGCCACGAGATCCTCGTCATCGACAACTTCGCCACCGGCAAGCGCGAGGTTCTGCCGGCGCTGCTTGGCTTGACCCTGATTGAAGGTTCGATCGCCGATCGGGATCTCGTTGCTTCGGTATTTGACGGGTTTCGCCCCACGCATGTCGTCCATTCGGCCGCTTCCTACAAGGATCCGGCGGACTGGCGCGAAGACGCGGCAACGAACGTCGACGGCACCGTCAACGTGATCGAGGCGGCGCGTGCCGTCGGCGCGCGCCGGATTCTGAACTTCCAGACCGTGCTGTGTTATGGCCGGCCGGAAAGCACGCCGATTCCGGTCGAGCACCCGCTGCGGCCGTTCACCAGCTATGGCATCTCAAAGGTCGCCGGCGAGCAATACCTGGCGATGAGCGGCCTGCCTTACATGTCGTTGCGACTTGCGAACGTGACGGGGCCTCGGCTGGCAATCGGGCCGATCCCGACCTTCTACAAGCGCCTGAAGGCCGGGCAGGGTTGCTTCTGCAGTGATGCGCGTCGCGATTTCCTCGACATGTCCGACTTCCTGGCTGCGGTCGATCTCGCAATGGCGGAACAGGCGCCGACCGGCGTCTTCAACGTATCGAGCGGGATCGGCCACTCGATCAAGGAAATTTACGACCTCGTGCGCTTCCATCTTGGGCTGCCGGCAGATCCCGACGTAAAGGTGGTGCCGGTGGGTGATGACGACGTGCCGTCCGTCGTTCCGGATCCAAGCCGGACCCGTGCGCTTCTCGGATGGCAGGCCAAGGTGTCGTTCGACGAGACCATTCGACGCCTCCTTGCGTGGTACGATGCGCATGGCGTGAGCGATGTCTATAGCCATCTGGCGGCACCCAAGAGCTGATCATCAAGGGCTGATCATGAAGTCATTTAACGGATCGACCATACTCGTCGTCGGCGGAGCCGGATTCGTCGGCTCAAACCTCGTGCGGCTGCTGCTCGAGCAGGCGCCGGCGCGCGTTGTGGTCGTCGACAATCTGCTGTCGGCCGACGCCTCGAACGTGCCGGCTGATCCCCGGGTCCAGTTCGTGCCGCGCCCCATCACCGAGGACGCCGTGCTCGCTGCATTGCCTGATAACCTCGACTTTGCCTTTCATCTTGCGTGCTACCACGGCAACCAGTCGTCGATTGCCGATCCGCTTGCGGATCATGAAAACAACACGCTGACGAGCCTGAAGCTTTTCGAGAGGCTCAAGGACATCCGCTCGCTGCAAAAGGTGGTCTATGCCGCGGCCGGCTGTGCGGTAGCCGAAAAAACCTTTGAGGGCGCCTCGGCGACGACGGAGGATGCGCCTGTCTCGCTGTTTCACGACAGCCCCTATTCGATCTCCAAGCTCATCGGGGAAATGTACGGCAACTACTATTTCTCCCGGTACAAGCTGCCCTTCGTGAAGGCACGATTCCAGAACGTTTACGGGCCGGGTGAAATACTGGGCGCCGGCCGCTGGCGCGGCACCGTTCATACGGTTTGGCGGAACGTCACCCCGACTTTCATCTGGAAGGCCCTTCATGACGAAGCGCTTCCAGTCGAAAATGGCGGGATCGCATCGCGCGACTTCATCTACGTGGAAGACATGGCGCGGGGATTAACGGCATGTGCTCTCGGGGGGGACCCAGGCGAGATCTACAATCTGGCGTCGGGCGTCGAGACCAGCATCCTCGATCTGGCGAAGCGGGTGAATTCGATCACCGGTAACCAGACCCCGATCGCGCTCACGCCGGCTCGGGATTGGGACAGATCAGGGCAGCGCTTCGGCGATCCGGCGAAGGCGCGCGAGAAGCTCGGGTTCGTCGCGAGCTTCGCGCATGAGGAAGGTCTCAGGCGTACCATCGAGTGGACGCGAGAAAATCGCGGCCGTATCCTCGGCTGCATGCGCAATCATGTCGCGCATGTGCTGGACGTTGCGAAGTATTCCTGATGTCCATCAAGATCCTCACTGTTGTCGGCGCGCGCCCGCAGTTCATCAAGGCCGCAGCGGTCAGCCGGGCTATCCGTGAAACGGATGGCTTGGCAGAAGTGATGGTTCACACTGGTCAGCATTTCGACGCAAACATGTCTGACCTGTTCTTCGACGAATTGGCCATCCCGAAACCGAAGCATCATCTCGACATCAATGGCGGTGGTCACGGCGACATGACCGGGCGAATGCTGATGGCAATCGAGCCGATCCTGCTTGCCGAAAAACCGGACTGGGTTGTCGTATACGGAGACACCAATTCGACGCTGGCCGGTTCGCTGGCCGCCGCCAAGCTCCACATTCCGGTGGCCCATGTCGAAGCAGGGCTCCGTTCCTTCAACCGGCGCATGCCGGAGGAGCTGAACCGGATCGTGACCGATCATCTCTCGACGCTTCATCTGTGTCCCACTGCGACAGCGATTGCGAACCTCGCGGCAGAGGGCGTGGTTAAGGGCGTACATCACGTCGGCGACGTGATGTACGATGCCACCGTGTTTGCTCTCGAGAAGGCCGAGATAAGTTCAACGATCCTCGCCGAGCTGCAGCTGCAACCCAAGCAATATGCGCTCGCAACCGTGCACCGCGCGGAGAATACGGATAATCCGGAGCGGCTCCGTGAGGTCGTTCAGTTCCTGCTGGAGCGGTCGCACGGGCGCACCGTGGTCCTGCCGTTGCATCCGCGCACCCGAAGCGCGGCCGCGCGGCTGGGCGTCAGCCTGGAAGGGCTGCGTGTCATTGATCCGGTCGGTTATCTCGACATGGCGAAGCTGCTGCACCACGCCGCCGAAGTGTACACGGACTCAGGCGGCCTCCAGAAGGAGGCTTACTTTCATAGGGTGCCATGCGTTACGCTGCGCGACGAAACCGAGTGGACCGAGACGGTCACAAACGGCTGGAATCGGCTCTGGAAGGGGCCGCCGCACGTGGTGCGGAACGAAATCACCGACTACGGGCGAGGACGCGCAGCTTTCGAGGTCGCGGAGCTGCTGAAAGACCAAGCCCCGTTGCCTGCAGTAGGTTGAGATCCTTGCCGGCGGGATTTGTACCCGTCGGCGGCCTGCCGGTTGCCCGGCATCTCCAGCGACCATCATTGTCTTTCCGCGAGCTTGAATTTGTCTGCTCGTGGTGAAGCGTAACTCCAGTCCAAGAGGTCAACCTTGGAAGTCAACGGCAAGAAGTTCCTCGTCATCGGCGGAGCGGGATTGATTGGCTCGCATGCGGTCGAGCAGCTCGCGAAGCACGACGTCGGCGAGATCGTGATCTTCGATAATTTCGCACGCGGTTCCGTCGAGAATATCGAGCGGGCCATCAGGGATCCGCGGGTCAAGATATTCGAGGCCGGTGGTGATGTCTGCCAACCCGATATCCTTGATGCCGCGATGAAGGGCAAGGATGGCGTGTTCCACTTTGCCGCGCTGTGGTTGCTGCAGTGCCATGAGTTTCCTCGGGCTGCCTTCGACACCAATATTCGAGGTACGTTCAACGTGCTCGAAGCCTGCGTCGCGAACCGGGTCAAGCGTCTCGTGTATTCATCTTCGGCCTCGGTTTACGGCGACGCTGTGGAAGAGCCGATGACCGAAGATCATCCGTTCAACAACAAGAACTTCTACGGGGCGACCAAGATTGCTGGGGAGGCAATGGCGACGGCGTTCTGTCACCGTTACGGCTTGCCTGCGGTCGGCTTGCGCTATATGAACGTCTACGGGCCGCGTCAGGATTATCAGGGCGCCTACATCGCGGTCATCATGAAGATGCTCGACGCCATCGACCGCGGCGAAGGGCCGACCATTCTGGGTGACGGTTCGGAAGCGTTCGACTTTGTGTCAGTGCTTGACTGCGCGCGGGCAAACATCTGCGCGATGTCGGCCGATACGATCGCCCGGTACTACAATGTGGGGACGGGCGAGCGGACTTCGCTCAAGCAGCTTGCCGAACTCCTCCTGCAACTGACAGGATCGAACCAGCCTATCCAGTATGCGCCGCGCAGCAACGCAACCTTCGTGCGCAATCGGGTTGGTTCCACGAAACGAGCAGCCCAGGAAATCGGATTCACGGCTGAAGTCGATTTGCGTGAGGGCCTGCAGATGCTGATCGAATGGCGCTCCAAGCATCGGGCTGGCCTCGAGCGGCGGCGCGCGAAGGCCGGCCTTGAATAAGGCTCAGCGGTCAGGGATCGGACGGATTTAGGCATGTGCGGCGTCGCAGGTATTCTTAACCTCGATCAGCGGCCGGTGTTCTTGCACGATGTGCGTGCGATGACCGAGGCGATCGCTCATCGTGGTCCGGACGGCGAGGGCCAATGGATCGAAGGGGCGATTGGTCTCGGACATCGCCGGTTGGCGATCATCGATCTGAGCCCGACCGGTGAGCAGCCGATGCAAACGGCCGATGGCCGGTTTGTGATTTCCTACAATGGCGAAATCTACAATTACCGGGAACTTCGCGCCGAACTCGAAGCGCAGGGGCATCGTTTCAGGTCGACCAGCGATACCGAAGTCCTGCTGCAAGCGATCGCTGCGTGGGGACTGGGCGCCCTACAGCGCCTCAACGGCATGTTCGCCTTTGCCCTATGGGATCGCAAGGAACGCAGGCTTACGCTTGCGAGAGATCGCTACGGCATCAAGCCGCTGTATTATTGGTCCGGCGGCAACCAGTTGCTGTTTGCCTCGGAGTCGAAGGCCTTTCGTGCTGTTCCGAACTTCAGCTCACAGCTCGATTTCGAAGGCTTGTTCGAGTACTTCACGTTCCAGAACTTCTTTACCGATCGCACCTTACTCAAGGGCGTCCGCATCCTGCCTGCGGGCTGCTACCTGACCATATCGCCCGAGGCTGGGTCCGGAACGCAGCCAAGACTGACTCGATACTGGGACTATACCTTTCAAGAGCCGGAAACGGCCCGGTCTGAAGCCGAATACCAGGACGAACTCGACCATCTGATTCAGCAGGCTGTGAAGAGACAGCTCGTGTCGGATGTCGATATCGGGGCGTATCTCTCGGGAGGGCTGGACTCGGGAACGGTCACTGCCATCGCGGCGCGGTCGCTCAGCTACATGAGGACCTTCACTTGCGGCTTCGACCTCAGCTCGGTGTCCGGCATGGAGCTCCAGTACGACGAGCGCGCGGCCTCGGAGAGAATGTCGTATCTGTTTCGTACCGAACACTACGAAATGGTGCTGAAGTCGGGCGATATGGAGCGCGTGCTTCCCAAGCTGACCTGGCATCTGGAAGAGCCGCGCGTCGGACAAAGCTATCCAAACTATTACGTCGCGCAGCTCGCCAGCAAGTTCAACAAGGTCGTCCTCGCGGGAACGGGCGGCGACGAGATCTTCGGTGGTTATCCGTGGCGTTACTACCGTGCCGTCGTAAACCAGAGCTTCGAGGAGTATATCGATAAGTACTACGACTACTGGCAGCGGCTCATTCCCAACAGCGTGCTAAAGCGTGTCTTCGCGCCGATATGGAGCGAGGTGCAGGGTGTTTGGACGCGCGATATCTTCCGGGACATGTTCAGCCAGCACGCCGAGCGCCTGACCCGTCCGGAGGACTACGTTAATCATTCGCTTTATCTGGAGGCCAAAACGTTTCTGCACGGGTTGCTGACTGTGGAAGACAAGCTGTCGATGGCACATTCGCTGGAAACGCGCGTCCCGTTCCTCGACAACGATCTCGTCGATTTCGCCATGAAGCTGCCGGTCCGGATGAAGCTCGGAAAGCTCGATGAGGTCGTCGCATTGGACGAGAACGCACTGGGCAGGAAGACGGCGGCATATTTCCAGAAAGCGCATGACGGCAAGATGCTGCTGCGAAACGTGATGCTTCGCCATATCCCCCAGGAAGTCGCTGAGCGGGACAAGCAGGGCTTCTCTGGTCCCGACGCGAGCTGGTTCAAGGGCCAAAGCATTGATTTCGTGCGCAACATCTTGTTCGACGATCAATCGGAGATCTATCGCTACCTCGATCCCAAGCCGTTGCGTGCATTGGTCGGCGACCATCTTGACGGCCGCGAGAACCGCCGCCTGCTCATCTGGTCGCTGATCAACGTCGAATATGCGTTGCGCCAGCAATCTTCAGACTACTAGGGGCCATCAACGGCGACGCGTTCGCTGCATTGACACGAGCTGTGGTGCGAACAGGCTGAACGAACTGGTCCTCATTCAAACTCCCGACCAACTGAGCAAACTCATGCACGATATTGACAAGGAAAAGATCCTGGCGCGTTACGCGAGCCGCATCGGTGAGGTCGGGCACGGCGCTGCCGCGCTTGGGGAGCCCAAGCATCGGCAAGCGTTCTTCTTCGACATACTGCGTCAGGTTGACGGCTTGCAGGCAACGGATTCGATCGTCGATATCGGCTGCGGCTACGGGGACCTCTTCGGTTTTCTTCGTTCCGCGGGGTGGCAAGGCGCCTACACCGGGATCGATATCAACGCGCAATTGATTGAAGAAGGAAAACGAATCTATCCGGACGCCGAGTTGGTCGTTGTCGATATCCAGACAACACCGCCGGATCGCGGTTGGGATTGGTGCTTCTGCTGTCAGGCGCTCAGTAGTGCAACTGAGGCCGTGCCTTTCATGGATCATTTTGAAAGCATGTTGGGGATCATGTGGGGACTTTGCCGAAAAGGCCTCGTCTTCAATCTGCTGAGCCCGCTCGTCGACTACACCCACCCGGTTCATGCCAGGCCGGCATTCGCAGACGTGTTCCGGGTCGTGACCGGGCTGACAAACAGATTTGCGGTCAGGCATGACTACATGCCGTACGAGTACGCCATCTACGCATACAAGGAAAATGAGATCAACAAGGACAATTTCATCTTTGCCGCCCAACAGGATCGCTTTAACGAATTGACCCGTCAATGGCGCGGCACGGGCCGCTAACTCGTCGTCACGAACGGGAAGCTTCTGGAGCGAGAACCCGATGAAGGCTGTTGTATTGCTCGGTGGAAATCAGATGGCCTGTCCGGCTATCACGCGAATCCAGCAGCATGGTTTTCATGTCGTTGCGGTCGACGGCAGCGCCGAGGCTCCTGCGCGCCACATCGCCGATCGATTTGTCCAGCAGAATTTTTCCGACGTTGCTGCAACGTCTGCCGCACTGGCGGGTATCGAATTCGACGGAATTATTCCGCTGAATGACTTTGCCGTGAGGGCCGCGTCCACAATCGCAAGCGAGCGCGGTCTGCCGGGCTGGAACGAGTTCGCCGAATTTTGCTTCACCAGCAAGGTTGCGATGAAGCGCTGCTGGGTGGAGAGCGGATTACCGACTCCGCGCTGCGTGTTCAGCACGGTGGCACAATTGGTGGCCGGACAGTTCCCGCAATGGGAAAGCTGGCCCGCCGTTGTCAAGCCGGCGTTCTCGGGAGGAGGTAGCCGGGGCGTGTTTGTTGCGCACGGCTGGGATGAGGTCCAGGGCCGTCTGAGCGAAGTCGCGAACACTTATCTCGACGGCGACGTGGTGATCGAGGAGTTCGTAAAGGGAACGGAACACACCCTCGAGGTGCTGGTTTGCCGGGGAAGCCCGACCCTGCTGTCGATCTCGGACAAGGAGAACTATCCGGGGAACGACACGGTGGTGCAGAAGCTGCATTTCCCTGGACCGATCGGTCATTCCTACCGGGCAACGCTGGAGCGTCTGGTGTTCGCCGCGTGTGCAGCGATGCGCCTGACCGACGGCACCACGCATTTTGAAGTCCTGATCCGCAATGGAGAGCCCGTTCTGCTGGAGGTCGGTGGACGTCCCGGCGGTGGTCTCAATTTTCATCCGATCTGCGAGATTTCGACCGGTTACGACTATCCGGGTCTGCTCGCGGCGACATTGACCGGTGGCGTGCCGGACTTCACGCGGCAGCCGGCCGAGCACCTGGTGTGGCACTATTTTCCGCGAGGAGAAGGCGTGCTGCGGGCCATCAATGGCTTCAGCGCGATCAAGGGGCAGCCCGACGTCGTCGATGCCGAGATGTACGAGCAAGTCGGCAAGGCCCGGCTCGACCTTCGTAACGACCTCGCGCGCCCGGGCTATGTGCTGGTGCGATCGAAATCGGCAGCCGAGGCGCGTGACCGTGCCGAGAGACTGGTCGACTCTGTGCAGTTCGTCACTGCTGACAAAGAAGGTGACAAGCCATGAACCTCTCGCATCATCCGTTCCTTGCTGCGACCGATCCGGCGGCCAGCCGCCTGGTCCGCGTTTCCGCACCATTTCCGGAGTGGCTCAATCCCTTCCACGACGATGGCGTAACCATTCGCGCGGCGTCGATTCCGGGCGAGGTCGAGCACAGCAAATCATATATGGCGCGCGAGTTGCTGCTTGGACCGATCTCCGAAGGTCTGATCTCGCAACGGACCGTCGTGAAGGAGGCGACGAGCGGCAATACGGGGCACGGCATCGCCAAGATCTGCAAGGCGCTCGGCATCCGCTGCCAGCTCATCATGCCGGCCGGTACGGCGCGTGGCAAAATCAATGCGATCTCCGTGATGGGTGGCGGCGTGGAGGTCGTTTTGCACAGCGACCCCGCGGAAACGCCGGTCGAGCGTGCCCGGCGGGAGGGAGCCCAGGAGGGCGGTTACACCCTCGACCAGTACAGCAACTGGAGAAATCCATGGGCGCACAAGACTCACCTTGCGCCACAGCTGTTTTCCGCGACCGGAGAAGTGTCGCTCGTGGCCGTGGCGTCGGGTACGATGGGGACGTGCATGGGGCTGAGGCAATATGTCGACGAGCACGGCCTCGGCACGCGTATTCTTCCGGTTCTGCTGGAAGAGCATCACGAAGTCCCGGGCGCGCGGCCACTGTCGAAGGTCCAGAAGGATATCCGGTTGCCGTGGCAAATGCTTTTTGCGTCTGACGACCTCGAATTTGGAACGCGGCATCCCTCGTTCCTGCTGGCCTACTACTCCTGGCGGGTTCTGCCGCAAATGCTCGGTCCGAGTTTCGGCCTTGCCTTTCAAGGGGCATTGCGGAGACTGCACCGGGAGAAGCATGCCGGCAGGCTTGACGATCTCCGAACGCGCGGAAAGATAGAGGTTGTTCTGGTCGGGGCGGACTCATATCTTCCCTACCTCGATCTCTTCCTCGGGGAAACCCAGTCCGACGAACGCCACACCTATGAGAGCCCCGATCTGTTGTCGTTCGTTCTCTGACTTCATAATCCCCTCTCTCTGGCATGGTCATGCAGCTTACAGCGCCGAAATTTGATGAAGCCGAAATCGAGCAGTTGCGCGCCTGTCTGGGCTCGGGCTGGGTCACGCAAGGTCCAATGACCCAGAGGTTTGAGGGGCTCATCGCCGAACGGCACGGCGTGAAACATGCGCTGGCCACGACGTCTTGTACCGCCGCCTTGCACCTTGCAACCATGGCCCTGGGGCTGAAGGCGGGAGACGAAGTTGTCGTTCCGGCCTTCACATGGGTGACGAGTGCGCACTGCGCCGAATATGTCGGGGCGAAGGCAGTATTCGCGGACATCGATCTCGCCACATACAATCTCAATCCTGCCGCATTTGCGGCAGCCATCACACCGAGAACCCGGGCGGTCGTTGCAGTGCATCTGTTCGGGTTGGCCGCGCCGATGAATGAGATCCGTGCGCACGCATCGCGCCATGGGATCGCGATCATCGAAGATGCGGCTTGCGCGATAGGTACCTCCTATGACGGCAAGCCGGTCGGCGGGCTTGGCGATATTGGCTGTTTCTCGTTTCATCCGCGGAAGGTCGTGACTACGGGTGAGGGCGGAGCGGTGACGACCAACAGCGACTCGATTGCCGCGATCGTCGGTTCTGTGCGCAATCACGGTGCTGGCGGACAGCATGTCATCGAGGACGAAGGCGTTGGACCGTGGACTATGGCGAATTACGATCGCATCGGATACAATCTGCGCCTGTCCGACATTCAGGCAGCCGTTGGCGTCGCGCAGATGGCCAAGCTCGACGCGCTTTTGGCGGAGCGTCGCGGTCTTGCGGCTTCCTACAGACAGCGCCTGGCCGGCATCCCGGGCATCGTACTGCCGGTCGAAGACGTGGGTCACAGCTATCAGTCGTTCGTCATCCGGCTTTCTCATGGTGGTCGCCAGCGCCGCAATGCGGTGATGGCGGCTTTCGCCGAGCAGCGTATTCAGACCCGCCCCGGAACGCACGCTGTACCCGCGCTCGGATACTATCGGGACAAGTATGGCATCCATCCCAATCAATTCCCCAACGCCATGATGGCCGAGAACACGACGATCACGCTGCCGCTGTTTCCGGGAATGAAGCTCTCGGATATCGACGTCGTTGTGGACGCATTGAGCCGAGAGCTCGCGGCCGCTTGACCGTCAGCGACCAGCCTGCTCGAAGGAATCCAGCAAGAATGCGCCGCGCCGTTGCCATCACCTGTGAGGGTGTCTCGAAGAGTTTTGCACTGATCGATCGCGGCAACGCGTGGCGGATAGCGCTCGGGCTCGACGCATCGGTGGCCCGCTACAAGGCCCTTCAGGACGTGACATTCGACGTACCCAAGGGGCAGTTTGTCGGCATCCTTGGCCGCAATGGGGCAGGCAAGTCGACGCTGCTGCGAATCATCGGTGGTGCCTATGCGCCGGACATCGGACGAGTCTCCGTGACCGGGGCAATGTCAGCGCTCTACGAGCTCGGCGTTGTGGCGAGCCGAGAACTCACGGGCCGCCAGTATGCGGATCGTCTGCTGATGGTGCACGGTTTCGGGCCCCGCGAGCGGTCCGACATGATCGCCGATATCCACGGTTTCTCGGAGCTCGGAGACCGGTTCGACGACCCCGTGCAGACCTATTCGGCTGGCATGGGAGCTCGGCTTTTTTTTGCGACGGCAACGGCTGGCCAGTACGATATCTATCTGCTCGACGAGATATTGTCGGTCGGAGATCAGCACTTCCAATCGAAGTGCTGGCGACGGTTGCGCGACAGGCTGTCCAGGGGCGCGACGGGAATCCTTGTGACCCACGACTGGGCCGCGATCCTGCGTTTGTGCGAAACCGCGCACATTCTGGAGGGCGGCAAGGTGATTTTCTCCGGGCCGGCCGACCGAGCCGTGCGGCAGTACCTCTATGGCGATCAGGCGGGTGACGAATACGTTGCTGGCATTGCGAAATTCAAGGCGCCACCATCCTATCCACCAACGATAAGACAGGGTGAAGATTTCATCATTCGTGCTGAAGCCGAGATTCTTCAGCCGTCCGAGGTATTCTCGACATTCACAATCGAGCGTCTGCAACCCGGCTTCGGTTGGGAGACGTCGGTGATGTCGCGCGCCCCCGTCCTGATAGGTCATGCGCCAGGACGCTATGTGGTTGAAGCTTCGGTGCCCGCGTTTCCGCTAGAACCAGGCCATTATCAATGCCGGCTGGGCCTCATGCTGGTCGACGAGACTGGCAAGCGCATCGGTCTTGACGGCTACAGCTGGCTGGACGGCACCGGACTGGCTCTCGAGGTCGTTGGGCAAGCAACAGGAAGTTTGGTGCTTCCGGCGCGATGGACATTGCAATGAGCCATGCAGCGATAAAAGTCCTCGGTTTGACCAAGACATTCGCACTCACCGAGCACGGCGGTGGTCCAGTCTCGTTGCTGGCGGCGCTGCGCACGGGCAAAAGCGAAGGTCGTGTGCGCGAGGTGCGGGCACTCGAACAGATTTCGCTCGACATCGTTCAGGGCGAACGGGTCGGCATCATCGGCCCGAACGGTGCCGGCAAGACGACGCTGCTATCCATCCTGACTGGACTGATGCCGGCCACATCGGGGACCGTTGACGTGGTCGGCGATGTTCACGCAATGCTCTCAATCGGAGCGGTGTTGCGCGACGACCTTACCGGGCGAGAGAATATCGATCTCGATGGGGCGATCCATGGCCGCAGCCGCGCTGAAATCGACGCGGTTCGCCAGGAGATCATCGACTTCACCGAGCTTGGAGAATTCATCGACCGCCCCGTGCGAACCTATTCATCGGGAATGAAGGCTCGCCTCGCGTTCTCGATGGGCGCTTTCATTGAACCTGACATCCTGATCATCGATGAGACGCTCTCCGTCGGCGACTACTTCTTCAGCCAAAAGGCCTCGAAGAAGATGGCCGAAGTAGCTGCCGGAGGACGCATCGTCATCGTGGTTGCACACGGACTCAAGGCCATCGTGCAGATGTGCTCGCGCTGTCTATGGATGGACCACGGTCGCATCATGATGGATGACGATCCAAAGACAGTCGTTGCGGCCTATGAGCAGTCGATACGTGAAGCGGACGAAAAGACATTGATGAAGAAGTTCGGGCAGTCGGCTTCTACTCGGAGCGATCGCGGGGATGGAGGAGAGGTGACAGGGGTAAGTCTGATCCAGGATGACAAGGATCAAGGTGCGGCATTGGCTGCGATGCATCCACTTGAGGTGCGGGTCGCGGGGACGTTGCGCAAACCCGTTGGGCGCTGCCGGATATTGCTTTCCATCGTGAGAGTGGACGGCCGGTCTGTCTGGCGACAGGATTCGAGAGAGGCTGGCCTCGACTTGCCTGCTTCGGGATCATTCGAGGCACGTGTTGCCATGGACCCCTTCATTCTTGGAGCCGATCTTTATCAACTGGATGTTGATCTGAGCGATGAAAGAGGACGATTGGACAGCACGACGCGGGTGTTCGAAGTCGTGGATGTCGAAGGGCAGAACGGTGGCAAGCCGCTGTTGCTGTATTCGCCGGAAATCAGGGGGCGCGTAATCACGGCGGCAAGCACATGAACATTGCCGGATTTGATCGCCGAGATTTCGGCATGCTGGTGAGCTTGTTCAAGCTCACTGTGTCTGACCGGTATCTCGGTTCTGGTCTCGGACTGATCTGGGCTGTGCTTTCACCACTGCTGCTGATGGGAATCTTCACGTTCGTCTTTACGTTTGTCTTTCCTGCACGGTTGCCGGGTCGGGAGGGCGCAATTCCCTACGTGGTCTGGCTTCTGAGCGGCTATGGCCCGTGGCTCGCGATCAGCGAGGGACTTTCTGTGGCGACGTCTTCGGTCGTCGGGAACTCCGGAATCGTCAAGAACGTTGCCTTCAAGTCCGAACTCCTGCCGGTGGTCGGCGCGTTGACGGGGCTCTTCCCGCTCCTGGTATCACTCGCCGTCGTTGTCGTTCTCCTTGCCGTATCAGGTGAAGCACCCAGTCTAGCATTGCTGGTTCTGCCGGTATCGCTCTTCCTAGGGACGTTGTTCGTCTCTGGACTGGGGCTTTTCCTCGCCGCACTGAATGTCTTTGTGCGGGACACTGCTCTGGCCCTGCCGAATGTGCTGACGCTGCTATTGTTTGCATCTCCGATCTTCTATCCGATCAGCGCCTATCCGGCCGGAATTGGGAAGCTGCTTCAGTTCAATCCATTTTACGTGATCGCTGCATTGTTTCGCGCGCCAATCATCGATGGTGCCTTGCCGCCGTTGTGGATGTTCATCTACCTGACCGTGATCTCGACCATCGTCTTTGCGGGTGGCTTGATGTGGTTTCGTCGTCTCAAGTCGTTCTTCGACGCGCGCCTGTGAGACGCCGTGGCTGGTCTTGTTGCGATTCATCAGCCGAATTTCTTCCCGTGGCTCGGCTATTTCGAGAAGATCCGACGTGCCGACACGTTGATCTTGCTCGATGCGGTGGCTTATCCGCGCGCCGGCTCGGGCGGCATGGGGTCGTGGTGCAATCGGGTGCGCCTCGCGGTGCAGGGTGAGGCTCGCTGGGTGACCTGTCCATTGCAGCATATGCGTTTTGGCGCCCCGATCGGCACGGTGCAAATCGACGACTCGCAACCTTGGCGAAAGAAGCTGCTGCGGACCCTGGAGGCAAACTACCGCAGGGCACCGCGGTTCGAGAATGGCATGACGCTGCTCAAGCCGCTCATTCTTGAACCCGAAGGCAGTCTCGCGACCTTCAACCTTCGTGCCATCAAGACGATCGCGGCCCACCTGGGCTTGTCAACACGGTTCGTGCTGCAGTCCTCGCTGCAATATTCGGGCATGGCCACCGACCTTTTGGTTACGCTCGTGAAGGCAGTGAACGGCTCAGCCTATCTGTCGGGCGATGGAGCGGCGGGTTATCAGCGTGACGAACTGTTTGGCGAGAATGGTCTTGGCCTTGTCAAGCTGGGTTTCGTTCAGCAGGTCTATGGCGAGCCGTCTCGATTCATTCCTGGGCTCTCGGTGATCGATTATCTGATGTGGGATGGTCGTCCGCTCGCGCAGGCCGGAAAGAGTTCATGACGCAAAAGATTATCCTGCTCACGAGTTCGACTGGTGCTGCTCTCGAGAGAATCATGCAGGCCTTTGGCCCATCGGCATCCATTACAGTGGTCAACGACATGGAATCGTTGCTCGCAGCATCTTTCGATGCCGAAACGAGTTTGATCAGCTTCGGGACGGGCGTGATCGTACCAGCTGGTCTGCTGGCCGGTCTGGCGAAGCCAGCGTACAATTTGCATGCGGCTTCACCGGAGTTTCCAGGCCGGGACCCGCACCATTTCGCGATCTATCGCGACGCCCGAACCTACGGTGCCACGCTGCACCTGATGACCGAGCGGGTCGACGATGGGGCCATCGTGGCGGTGGAAATCTTCGATGTGAGGCCAGATGCGACACCCGAGTGGCTCCTCGTTCAAGCTAACCTGGCTGCGCTCCGGTTGATCGAGCAGCACGGAAAGCGGATGCTGGATCGTGAGCCGATGCCGGGTCTGACCGACGTGCACTGGGGGAACATCAAAACGCGGCGGGCAGATTTTCGCCGTTTTTGTGAGCTCGGCCCTCTCGTCACCTCCGAGGAGTTGGCTCGACGCTTGCGTGCCTTCGAGTCACCCTCGTATGCCAATTTGACAGTCGAACTGCACGGGCAGCTCTTCCGGATCGACAAGCAGACTCCGCGTGAAAGTCCCGATCGGAGCGAGTTTGCCGAGTTTACGGAAACGGGCTTTCGGGCCTTGGTGCAGGTACTGAAGAGCGCTCAATACAGGTTTGCGCGCTATGGTGAGCAGCCAGCCGACCGTCACGTGATCTGGCGGCATGATGTCGACATGTCCATGCATCGTGCCGTTCGTTTGGCGGAGATCGAAAAGGATGAGCGGATCGCTGCGACCTACTTCGTCAATCCGCGGTCCCAGTTCTACAGCATCTTTGAGCCTGAGATCGAAGCGTTGCTACGGCGAATTCTGTCACTCGGTCATGAGGTCGGGTTGCACTTTGATGCGGCCGCTTATGGCGTAAAGACATGGACCGATGCAACGCTTGGGGCGGCTGTGCGACGCGAGCAGCTGTTGTTGGAGACGCTGCTTCAGTCTCCGATTGCGGCGCTCAGCTGGCATAATCCCGACCAGTCCAACTTACTCGAATTCCAGGACGAAACCATTGGCGGAATGTTCAATGCCTATTCTAGCCGTCTGCGGCGCGACTACATCTATTGTTCCGACTCCAACGGCTATTGGCGGTTCAAGCCGATGAAGGAGGTCATTCGCGAAGGTCATGACCGCCTGCACTTGCTCACCCACCCGGATGTCTGGACGCCGGAGCCAATGGCGCCCTCGGAGCGGATCGAGCGCGCCATCATCGGCCGCGCTCGCAAGATTCGTAGCGACTATGATGCACGGATGGCTCTCGCGGGACGACGGAATGTCGGAAAAAGCGGAAGTTGAAACTTCGCGAAGGTGCGGGCGGAATAGCCGTCCTCTCCAGGGGCCGTGAGCTGTTGCGCGTTCGGTCGTCGGTCGCGCGGTATGGCTCGAGGATTGACCTACGGGCTCGGAAACGGCAAATTGAACCAAACTGATGCCGCGTGTTCCGGCACCTCACTCCAGGACATGTGAATCCGAAGGTCTCTTGCCAGAGATCGTGGGGTATTACGCAGTCACCAATCCAGCATTGATGAGAGTTCCGTGGTAACCAAAATTCTCAATCCCGACTTTGTACGCAATATCAGCGCCAAGCCGATCTTTTGCTTTACTTCAGATATCGACTGGGCCGACGAAGAGGCAATTGCGGCGTGCTTTTCTCTTTTCGACGAATTCGAAATCCCGCTGACGCCCTTCATTACGCACAAGTCGCCCTACGTCGAAAAGCGGTTCTCTGGATGGATGCAGCGTGTCGGCGTGCATCCGAATTTTCTCGAGGGAAGCACGCACGGAAGCGATGTTTCCGAGGTTTGCCGGCACATGCAGTCGCTCAATCCTGCAGCGAAGTTCTACCGGTCGCACCATTTCTATGGCACGTCCAGCGTTGCCGATCAGTTCAGAACGCTGGGATATGAGTTCGACTCCAATCTCTCTCTGTTTCCGCAGTCGGACATCAGGCCACTTCTTCATTCGTCGGGTCTCATGCGCTATCCCGTGTTTTTCGGCGATGGGATGTGGTTCAACCAATTCCCGGATCGCGCCGTATCGGAGCTCATTCCCTTGCTGGCGACGCCCGGGCTCAAAATCTTCAACTTTCATCCGATCCACGTTGCTCTGAATACCCCGAACGCCGCGCACTACAAGGCATATCGGGAGAGCGGCAAACCGTGGCAGGATCAGGTCGCCAGCGAAAACGGCACCCGCACTAACCTCATTCAATTGCTACGGGCCGTCCGGTCGCTCGAGTCGCTTGGCGCGGTCTACCTGTCCGATCTACATAAGATGGCGACCACCATCGAAGGCGAGGTGACGCCGTCGAAACGCAGCGTGCCGGTTTCGGTGACGACAGCCGGCGATTACGACGCCATGGACGAGAAGAAGCGCGCTGCTTTCAAGCAGGGCGAATTCAGCAAGCAGGCCGGGGGTGGCCGCTACGCGACCTCCCGAGATACGAACATGCGGGAGCTGGAGATCGATTTCATCATCAGCAGCATCAAGGCCTTCAGCTCAGGAAAGCCGCGTATCGTCGATCTCGGCTGCGGCAATGGCTATACGACACTTCGGATGGCGTCCGAGATCGATGCAGAGGTGACGGGGGTCGACTTTGCCGAGTCTCTGATCGCCGACACGGCCGAGCTGGCAAAAGAGCTCGGTGTCAAGAATATGCCGGATTTCCGGGTCGGAGACATCACGACACTGCCTATTCCCGATGGATCATTCGATGTCGTGGTCACCGAACGCGTGCTGTTGAATATGACGAGCGTGGAGAGCCAACGCGCCATGCTCGACAAAATCCATGCGATGCTCGCTCCAGGCGGTCTCTATGTCATGGTTGAGGGAAACCGCGACGGATTGGCGAAGCTGAACGAGTCCCGCGAAGCTCTCGGCCTTGTCGCGATCCCCGACCGCGGCCACGGCAACGTGGGTTCACTCAAGTTCGAAGAAGATGGGTTTCAGGACATAATCGCGGGCAAGTTCGCCACACTCGATACCCGCAACTTCGGCTCCTACTTCCTGATCAGCCGCATCGTTCAGCCCATGCTGGTGGCTCCTGCATCGCCGAGCTTCGACCATGCCCTCAACCGGATCGCTCGGGACCTACAGAAAGTCTTGCCCGACCTGTTCCCAGGAAGTCACCTGATGGGTCGCGTCTTGAAAAAGGTGGGGTCCCAGAGCCGCCGACATCCGCCGGATGACGGCACCGAAGCCGCATCTCGTTCTGTGAGACGCGGCGCGTAAGGTGTTTGACCATGCAAAGATAGCATTGTGGCCTGCTGAAGCTGAAACACATGAGGTGGCCCGGATCGACGGCGCACGACGGAACGTGATCGCGCCGGCCATTCTGCGCGAACAGGATTTGAAGCAAGGCCGCGATAGATTCATGCCGACGCCCAATGCGGTATTGCGGGCCGCGGTCGTTTCGAGCGAGAGGGAAGCAGGAAGCTGAGAGTGTTCGTAATCGCCATCATGCGCCGTCTGGGAATGAATCGCGAGGGAAGGCTAGGTGCGCCCGTCCGTGCTCTCTTGCGCGGGCCCCGAATGAGGCCTGTCCGGCAGACTTCGTTGGCGGCGATCCGAACGGTGTTGGTGGTGGCCGGGTTCCTGACGAGGTTTGGCAGCGACTTGTCGAGCGTTCTGGGCAAGGTCATCCGGGCGCCCATCACGCTGCTTGAGTTGGAGATCAAGCGAAACCGGCAACTGCAAAGCATGACCAGAGCGTGGAAGATCGGTCCGCTGATTATTGGTCGCGCGGCAGACGTTGATGTCTTGAACAGGGGAGAGTCGATCATTTCCGAGCCGCGTGTCGGGTCGGGTCGAAAGCGCACGATCGTCAAATGCGGGTCGATTGCGATCACATATGTTGGAGACTTCAAGCGGCTCATTGATCCACTGCTGGCATTCGACGCTGAGATTGTTGAGTCGCAGGTAGCTCGCCCGCGCGTCAGCGACGTGCCGGTCGTGAGCGGTGGTGGCATCCGGCGTAGCGTCCTGTTCTTGCACCAGTGCTACTACAACTTCTTTTATCTCGCCGAGGCTTTGCGCAGGCGGGGTTGGGACGCTGTCTGTGCGAACATTGAAGACCCGAATGTGGAGCAGGCCATGTTCTATCACGGCGACGATGTCAATCTCTTTGACCCCGAGCCGGACCAATACCGGCGTAAGCTCGTCGACTTCTTTGCTCAAGCGGAGGACCGTTTCCGAATGGTCCATTTCTACGGGCGGGGAGTCATGTCGATGTTTCCGGCCTATTTCGATCGGCAGGGCAGCTTCGATGGGCTGCCGGTTGACTTCCTTCGCTTGCGCCGGCGCGGCGTCAAGATCGGATATACGGTCGTCGGCTGTTCGGATGGGGTTGCGCAATCCAGCATCAACAAGTGGAGCGGTGCGTGCAAGCACTGCGTCTGGCAGGACCAGCCGCAGATCTGCTCCGATGCGAGCAATCTTGCATGGGGACGCAAGGTTCATACGATGTGCGATATGGTCGACACCGGCGGAGCGCCCTCGCTCGACTGGAAGGGCAATGTAGATACGGTTTGTCGTGACGCGCTCACGATGGCGCTGGATCCCGAAGTATGGCGGCCCGATCTTGGAATCCCCGAGAAGTACCGGCTGCAGCGGTCGCCCGGCGAACTCATCGTCTATCACGCGGTTGGGAACTACGAATTGAGGTCCCGGAACGGTCGGAACATCAAGGGGACGGGCGCGATCCTGGCCGCCATCGAGCGCCTGAAATCGGAAGGCTTCCCAGTCAAGCTGGAATTCGTCACGAATGTGCCAAGCCAGGATGTCCGATACATCCAGGTGCAAGCCGACGTCATCGTCGATCAGCTCAACTACGGCCGGTACGGCGCCCAGGCGTGCGAGGGAATGATGCTGGGGCGGCCTGTGGTGTGCTTTATGCAGAAGGATGAGTTGCCGGGGATCAGCAGGGTGCCGTTCGTGGAAGCGTGCCCGATCATATCCGCGACCGAGGAGTCTGTCTACGATGTGCTGAAGGACCTGCTCTCAGACGAAAACAGACGTCGCGAACTGGCCAAAGCGAGTCGTGATTTTGCGGTCAAATGGCATTCTGCCGACGCTTGCGCCGAGCGATTCGAAATGGCGTATGACCGTGTGATGCAGGGCTTGCCGCCGTCCGACGTTCCGTTCGGCCCGGCTATGCACTAGATTGCCTGTTTGAAACTCAACAGGCCGTCGATACGGCGTTCGGGGGCGGCATTGACGTCCGCTGAGCGCTGTCGACTTGCCGCAATCGAGGCAGCGAAGGTCCGGTTTCAGCGGCATCCACGGGGGGCGCTGCTGTGCTTGCTGCCGCCGGAGGGGGCCTAGGGGTTTTCTGGCCGCTTCGGGCTTGTCGGCCACGCCTAACAAGTCTATGCAGCCACTTCGTTGGAAGCTTTCTCGGCCGCATTTTTATTCAGCAGACAGATTGGAACCTGATGATATCCGGCGTGCGGACATCATCATAACCAGGCGTACGGGCGTTAGACATGAATTCCGAGCTGATCGACAAGCTGGACCGCAAGACCGCCAAGATTGGGATCGTGGGCTTGGGCTATGTCGGCCTACCGCTTATGCTTCGCTACAGCGATGTGGGTTACAAGGTCATTGGCTTTGATATCGACCAGGGCAAGGTCGATGCGCTTCGCGCTGGCCGGTCCTATATCGAGCATATCTCGAGCGCTAGCATCAGGCAGGCGACCGAGCTTGGCTTCGAGCCGACCACGGACTTCTCTCGTGCCAAGGAAGTCGATGCGCTGATCCTCTGCGTTCCGACCCCACTCAACAAATATCGCGAGCCCGATCTCAGCTTCGTACTGGATACGACGGAGTCGCTTCTGCCATATCTGCATCAGGGAATGGTGCTGTCGCTCGAGAGCACGACCTATCCCGGCACAACCGAAGAGGAACTGAAGCCGCGCATCGAAAAGTGCGGCTTCGCCGTCGGCAAGGACGTATTTCTCGTTTTCTCGCCGGAACGCGAAGACCCCGGCAACCAGAATTTCACGACGCGTTCGATCCCGAAGGTCTGCGGCGGCTGCACGCCGGCATGTCTCGAGGCCGGCATCGCGCTCTATGGTCAGGTGATCGACAAGGTCGTCCCGGTGAGCTCGACGCAGGCCGCCGAGCTGACGAAGCTGTTGGAGAATATCCATCGCTCGGTGAACATCGGCCTCGTCAACGAGATGAAGATGGTCGCCGACAAGATGGGGATCGACATTCACGAGGTGATCCGCGCGGCGGCAACCAAGCCGTTCGGGTTCGTTCCGTACTACCCCGGTCCCGGCATCGGCGGTCACTGCATTCCGATCGACCCGTTCTATTTGACGTGGAAGGCGCGGGAATACGGCATGCACACGCGCTTCATCGAGCTCGCCGGAGAGATCAATTCCTCGATGCCGGACTACGTGGTGTCGAAGATCTCGCTGGCGCTCAATCAGAGGCACAAGTCGATCAGCGGCAGCTCGATCCTGGTTCTCGGCATCGCCTACAAGAAGAATGTCGACGACGTCCGCGAATCGCCATCGGTGGCGTTGATGGAGCGGCTTCGTGATCTCGGCGCCAAGGTGTCCTACAGCGATCCGCACGTCCCCTCGTTCCCGAAGATGCGGGCGCATTCGTTCGATCTGTCGAGTGTCGCGCTCACCGAGGACAGTCTGCGGGCATTCGATTGCGTCCTGCTTGCGACCGACCACGATAAGTTCGATTATCAACTGCTCGGCGCGCATGCGCCGCTGCTGGTCGATTGTCGCGGAAAGTTTCCTCAGCCGGCGGACAATATCATTCGCGCTTAGACGATCTCGCAGGCGCTCCGGCTACCATCCACCCGTGGCCTTGTCTGGGCAACGGATGACGAGAGGTCCGGAGCGGCACGCTAGGCGGCGTCTCCACTTGGTCGATGGTCGCTGACTGCGACCCTCAACGCTTCCGTCTGGTCGAAGGCCGACCGCGGTGCAATGTACCAGAGCAGGAAGAGCAGCGCCGTTCCGTTCGTGAGCAATGCTGTCGAAAGCGGTACATTGAGCAGAACCTGGGGTAGAAGGCCGGCGGAGAGCAGCACGAATTGCGCCGGCAAGCCGGACGACAGGCGATTGCCGAGCGCAATGATGAGGCCGCAGCCGAGCGCGGACAGCGGGGCGAGCACGAGGCCGACCGAAGCGATCCCTTCGGTGGCGAACAGCGACGCATTGAAGGAACCGAGATCGTAGGCCTTGGCCATGACGGCCCATATCGGCTCGTTATACGCGCATGCAACCACGAGCTTGACGACGTTGATCTGGCAGAAATGGGTCAACGGATGCGCCGAGAAGTAGTTGTTGTAAACTTCGAGGGCGAGCGACGGGATCGCAACCATCCTGTTGTTGACGGTGCCGAAATAGACCAATCCGGGCTTGAATGGAAACACGCCGGCCTGGACCAGCAGGAACAAGATCGCGCCCACCAGGACTGGGAGGAAAAACGAGAGGATCGTTGCAACCCTTGCCTCAGCCAGTTTGCTGATGAGCGCGAGCAGCAGCAGCCAGAGCGGACCGAACAGCGCCATCTTGGTCAGCATGATCGGGTAGAACAGAAGCATCAGAAGCAGGGCTAGCCCTGCTTGCCAGGTCCGCTTGCTGGCGACGAAGCAGGCGAAGGCGAGCGGCAATAGGGCGTTTGAGGCGATCCAGACGGCGTATCGCAGGAAGCCTGGCAACGCGACCTCCGCGCGATATTTGTACATCTCGTTGAGATCGACCAGCTTGAGGTTGTAGAGGGAACCTATGCCGATGATTGCGGCTGAGGCGATAAGGATGATGGTAGGCATCATGTGAAAGGCGCGTGCCGGCATGACGACAGCCTGCCGCACTGGCGCTGTGATAAACAGCGTGGGGACAAGGAATGCGAATGCCGAAAGCACGATTGAGATGAGCGCCAGGTGGTGATCGTAGTCGAGCAGCGAGAATTCGATCAGCCAGAGATATCCCAGCACCATGATGTAGAAGTAGAAGCCGACGAGATAGCCGAAGCTGAAGCGGCTGATCGCGAATAGGATGACGACGGGACTGAAGGCCAGCACATTCAGGATTGCTGCCGTCAGGTGCGCCTTGTCGAATCCGATGATGCCCGGGAAGGCGTCGGTGACCGTGATCCAGTACAGCGAAACGCAGCAAACCACGATGTGGGCATAGGCGAGCAAAGCAAGCTTGGCCTGGCCCCAACCAATTCCAGGCTCCAGCTGAATAGCGCGATCTTTCATTCTCTGTTACCGCCGTATGGGGCTGTTCGCGTGGGCTGTTTCACTGCTGGTCATCGCATTCGGCTGAGCCCACACGATCGCCAAACGATGTCGCTTCTTCGACCCAGGGACATTGCACGGCGCCGACAAGACGGCAACGATACGCCTGCATTTCATTCTATTGTTCCTGCCCGATAACGCAAATGCCGCCTGCTGCTGCCGTCGTCCCGCTGTGTGCAGTGATTCCGTGAATGGCTCGGTGATGTCGAGTTCGACGGATCAGGCAGGAAGCCCGGCCGAATCAAGTGTTGGCAGGACCGGCAATTAGGGATATTTCGGCGTCAGACGCGCCGAAGAACGTATTCGGCTGAAGCACATGGGGGCCGCTATGAACGAGACTCAACAGGCGATCGACGCCGCCAACGCGTCGTTCTGGGACGAGTTGTGTGGTTCCGCGGCGGCCCGTGCATGGGGCATCACCGATTCCTCGATGGAGTCGCTACGGCGCTACGACGAGAATTATTTCCACTTCTATCCGTATCTCGAGGACTACATCGACTGGAAGGCGATGCGCGGCAAGCGCGTGCTGGAGATTGGGCTCGGTTACGGCAGCGTCTCGCAGAAGATCGCGGACAGTGGCGCTGACTTCACGGGTCTCGATATCGCCGCCAATCCCGTCACGATGGTCAATCACCGGATCAAGCAGAGCGGGCTGAACGGCAAGGCCGTTCAAGGCAGCATTCTCAGCAATTCGCTTGCCGACAATTCGTTCGACGCGGTTGTCGCGATCGGCTGTCTGCATCACACCGGCAACCTGGCGGCTGCGATCGCGGCCTGCCGTCGACTTCTCGTCCCGGGCGGACGTCTCGTCGGCATGGTCTATTACGCCTATTCCTATCGGCAGTTTGTGCTCGAGCCGAAACGCGCGCTTCTCTACTGGCTGCGCGAACTCGGAGGCTATCGCGGGACTTTTCGCGACGGCGAAACCTCCGCCTATGACAAGACACAGGACGGTTCGCTGGCGCCGGCAACCGAATTCATCTCGGCCAAGTCTTTGCAGACACTCTGTTCGGGATATTCGAATTTTCGGGCGGTCACCCAGAACGCCGATCAGGAACGACCGTTTAAGCTCTGGACGCGTCCGCAACTGCTTGCCTCGCCGATCCCGCGGTATTGTGGACTGGACGTGTATTGGAGCTGCAACAAGTCGACCGCCTGAGATCGATGTTTGCTGCGTGGCCCTGCATGTTTCGGGTCGATGCGTGTGGCAGCTTGAGCCATGACGCGGTGTTGGCAACTCACTCACTGTGGCAACCGATAGCTCGCCGGCTTCCCGTTGATAGCCGAGATCGGCGGGTGCAACGTCGCCTTGAGCGCTTGCCTTATCCCGAGTTTTCTGGGTAATGGACGCTATGCTGCGGCTCGCAAGGCCGCTTGTTCCCTCGGCTCTTCGGCTGGCTGCAATGGCTGGTCACGAGACAAGACAGGGCCTGTTGCATGATCAGATTTGGCCTGCTCGGGTGCGGGCGTATCGCCAAGCGCCATTCCGATCTCCTGGGTGGCAATCACATCGCGGGAGCGAGCCTGGTTGCCGTTTGCGATCCGCTTCGAGCGCGCGCCGATGCGATTGCCGGGAAGTTCGCCGTTCCCGCCCATTACGACATGGACGAGTTCCTGGCGCGCAAGGATATCGACGCCGTTGCCGTGCTGACGCCGAGCGGGCTCCATCCCGCGCATGTGATCGCCTGTGCCAGGGCGGGCAAGCACGTCGTGGTCGAGAAGCCGATGGCGCTGCGGTTGCAGGACGCCGACGACATGATCCGGGCCTGCGACGAGGCCGGCATCAAGATGTTCATCGTCAAGCAGAACCGCTTCAACGTGCCGGTCGTCAAGGCGCGCGAGGCGCTCGATGCCGGCCGCTTCGGCAAGCTCATCCTGGGGACGGTCCGGGTGCGCTGGTGCCGCGACCAGGCCTACTACGACCAGGACGATTGGCGCGGCACCTGGGCCTATGACGGCGGTGTGCTGACCAATCAGGCGAGCCACCATGTCGATATGCTGGAGTGGTTCTTCGGCGACGTGGTGAGCGTGCATGCGCGCGCGACGACGGCGCTGGCCAACATCGAGACCGAGGACACCGCCGTCGCGACGCTGAAGTTCCGCAACGGCGCGCTCGGGATCATCGAGGCGACCACCGCGGCGCGCCCGACCGATCTGGAGGGCTCGCTGTCGATCCTGGGCGAAAAGGGCACGGTTGAGATTTCCGGTTTCGCGGTCAACCAGATCCGGCACTGGCGCTTTGTCAACGAGCTGCCGTCGGACAAGGACGTCGTGGAGAAGTTCTCGGTCAACCCGCCCAACGTCTACGGCTTCGGCCATCAGGCCTACTATCATCATGTGGTCGATTGTCTGGAGAACCAGCGCGCGGCGCTGGTCGACGGGCTCGAGGGCCGCAAGAGCCTGGAGCTGATCTCGGCCCTCTATGAGTCGATCGAGACCGGAGAGGAAGTTGCGCTGCGCTTCACGCCGCGGTGGAGCCGGCTGGGTGTCGTTTCGTGAATCGGCCGGAAGTGCATCAGGCCGGCGTGCGTGATGTCGCGTTCGGCGAACGCGTCAAGATCGTCGAGCCCTGCAATCTCTATGGCTGCACGGTCGGCGATGACTGCTTCATCGGGCCTTTCACCGAAATCCAGAAGGGCGTGGTGGTCGGAGCACGCAGCCGCGTGCAATCGCATGCCTTCGTCTGCGAGCTCGTCACCATCGGCGAGGACTGCTTCGTCGGGCACGGCGTGATGTTCGTCAACGACACGTTCTCCACCGGCGGTCCGGCGCGCGGACGCAAGGAGCTGTGGCGCGAGACTGTCATCGGCAACCGGGTGTCGATCGGCTCCAACGCCACGATCATGCCGGTCAGGATCGCCGACGACGTCGTCATCGGTGCGGGATCGGTGGTGACCAAGGACATCACGATATCAGGCACCTATGCCGGCAATCCGGCGCGCCGGCTGCTGGCGAGCCAATAGGGGAATATCGATGCCGGTACCGTTTGCCGACCTGCAACTGCAATACCAGTCCATCAAGGGCGAGATCGATGCCGCGATCGCCGGCGTGATCCGCGACAACGCCTTCATCCGCGGCAGCTATGTCGACGCCTTCGAGCGCGAATTCGCCGCGGCCGCGGAGGTGGCTCATTGCGTATCCTGCGCCAACGGCACCGATGCGCTTTACCTTGCCATGCGTGCGCTGAAGGTGAAGCCGGGCGACGAGGTGATCACGACGGCGCATTCCTGGATATCGACTGCGGCGATGATCACCCATTCCGGCGCCAGCGTCGTATTCTGCGACACCGATGACGCGACGTTCACGATCGATCCAGCGGCGATCGAGGCCGCGATCACGCCGCGCACCGTCGGCATTATCCCGGTGCATCTGTACGGCCAGCCTGCGGACATGGACGCGATCATGGTGATCGCGCAGAAGCACAAGCTCTGGGTGATCGAGGATTGCGCCCAGGCTCATCTCGCGCGCTACAAGGGCCGCATGGTCGGAACGTTCGGCGAAGCTGCGACCTATTCATTCTATCCCGGCAAGAATCTCGGCGCGATGGGCGATGCCGGCGCGGTCGTCACCAACGATGCGGCGCTCGCCGAGCAGATGGCGATGCTGGCGCGTCATGGCGGGCTGGTGAAGCACCAGCACCATATCGAGGGCGTCAACAGCCGGCTCGACGGCATGCAGGCTGCGATCCTCTCGGCCAAGCTGCCGCATCTCACCGCATGGACCGAGGCCCGGCAGGCCGCAGCCGAGGTCTACGATGCCGGCCTCAACCAGATCGAGGACGTCGTGGTGCCCGAAGTGGCGCCGGCGCGCAGCCACGTCTACCACCTCTACACGATCAGGCATCCGCGCCGCGACGCACTCGCCGCGCATCTCAATGCCAACGGCGTGCAGACGGCGATCAACTACCCAACCGCGCTGCCGTTCCTGCCGGCCTATGCACGGTTTGGCCACCGGCCGGAGCAATTTCCCAACGCCCATCGCGATCAGGGCCAGATTCTCTCGCTGCCGACCTTCGCCGAGATCACGCGCCAGCAGCAGGATGAGGTGATCGACCTGGTTCGCAAGTTCTGATCGCGATGGTGACCTCGCGCCGGGCGGGGGGCTCAGCTTCGCTGCAGCAGCGGCTTCAGGAACACTTCCAGATTGGGGCCTGAGAACAGGTAGCCCTTCAGGCCCGCCGCGCGCGCAGCCTCGAGATCGGTCGGCTGATCACCGACCAGAAAGCTTCGTTCGACATCGACCGGAAAGCGCTCCAGGAGATCGGTGATCATGCCCGGCGACGGTTTACGTCGGGGGCTGACCAGCCGATATCGCTCAACGGTTCCTTCGGGATGGAACGGGCAATACTCGAAGGCGTCGATATGCGCGCCGACCTTGCCGAACTCGGCTGCCATCCAGTCGTGGAGCTGCTGGATTTGCGCCTCCTCATAGAGGCCTCTTGCCACGCCTGACTGGTTGGTCACGACGAACGCAAGATAGCCCATGTCGTTGACGGCCTTCACCGCCTCGCGCGCGCCGTCGATCCAGATCAGCCTGTGGCTCTCGAACAGATAGCCGATATCCCGGTTCAGGACGCCGTCCCGATCGAAGAAAACCGCCGGCCGTCGCGGCTCGGAAGCGCTGCTCATGAGGTGATGATCCCGTCTCCACGAGGCATGAGCCAGCTCAATAGTTCACAATGCCGCGCGCGACAATGTGGATCGGACCACACGGGGTGGTCGGCTCATCGCTCGTCCGCAATCACCTTGCCATCGTTCGGCAGCGCGCCGGCGCCGACCAGCTCGACGGCGCCGCCAAGCTTGGTCACGGCACGCAGCGTGGCCGCAACTTCGTTCAGCAGGGTATCCGGCGCCGAAGCGCATTCGGCTTTCAGCGTCATCGCGTCGGCCTCGCCGGCACGCGTGACGACGAGGCGCAGCCGTCCGAGTTCGGGATGGCGCTTGCCGATTTCTGCGATCTGCTCGGGGCGCACGAACATGCCCTTCACCTTGGTGGTCTGGTCGGCGCGGCCCATCCAGCCCTTGATGCGCATATTGGTGCGTCCGCACCGGCTCGCGCCGGGCAGCGCCGCGGTCAGATCGCCGAGCGCGAGGCGGATCCAGGGATGATGCGGATCGAGCGAGGTCACCACGATCTCGCCCACGTCACCCGGCGCAACGGGATCGCCGGTGCCGGGCTTGACGATCTCCAGGATCAAATCCTCATTGACCGTCATTCCCTCGCGCGCCGGGGTTTCGAACGCGATCAGTCCGAGATCGGCGGTGCCGAACGCCTGATAGGCCTCGACGCCGCGCGACTTCATCTCCTCCTGCAACGATTTCGGAAATGCGGCGCCGGAGACCAGCGCGCGCTTGATCGAGGAGACGTCGCGGCCGCCGGTGGCCGCGGCGTCCAGCAGGATCTTCAGGAAATCAGGGGTGCCGCTATAGCCGACCGGGCGATAGGCCTCGATCAGCTCGAACTGCTGCTCGGAGTTGCCGGGGCCTGCCGGGATCACCGCGCAGCCGAGCGCCCGCGCTGACGCGTCGAAGATGAAGCCGCCGGGGGTCAGGTGGTAGCTGAAGGTGTTCAGTACCACGTCCCCCTCGCGAAAGCCGGCCGCAAACAGCGCCCGTGCGCCGCGCCAGGGGTCCGTCTGGCGGCCTTCGGGCTCGAAGATCGGTCCGGGCGAGGTGAACAGCCGGGCGAATGAGCCGGGTTTGTCGGCCACGAAGCCGCCGAACGGTGGGGCGGCCTTGTGCAGCGCCGGGAGTTCCGACTTGCGCAGCACCGGCAGCCCCGCCAGGGCCTCCCAGCTGGTGACGGAGGCAGGATCGATGCCCCTGAGCAGGTTGGCGTAGGCCGGCGCCGCTGTCGCCTTGCGCAGCACCTCCGGCAGCCGGGCGAACAGGGCGGCCTCGCGCTCGGCCGGATCGCGCGTTTCAAGGGCGTCGTAGTGGTCGGTCATGGCAGGTCCTTGCGAGGATGTGCGCAGGTTGCGTGCCGGTCCGCCCGTGCTATCAGACGGTGACCGCTGACATTGGGACGGTTCCAGGAAGCACGATGGCTGAGGCAGAGAGCGTTGCGGCGGACGGGGCCGCCGATGTCGTCGCGAGTTTGAAGCACCGCATCATCGACCATGCGCTGCCGCTGTGGTCGACCACAGGCTGGGACAGCACCGCCGGCGGCTTTGTCGACCGGTTGCATCAGGATGGGACAGCCGATCACGCCGCGCCCCGCCGGGTCATGGTGCAGGCCCGCCAGATCTATTGCTATGCCAAGGCGGCCAGCTGGGCTGGTATCCCGACGGCCGCGCGATCGCGCTGAAGGGGCTGGAATACCTGCT